>JBDTBU010000244.1:0-11912 GCA_039923935.1 Ktedonobacteraceae bacterium
GGCAAATATCAGCTTGTATGCAATCTGGACGCGGAGTTGCTGCCAGTCTGGGCCGACGCGGACCGTCTGCGGCAGGTGTTGCTGAACGTGGTGGAAAACGCGATAAAGTATTCTCCGCAAGGAGGACGGATTGAATTGGAGGCACGCGGCACAGAAACTCGCGGCGGCCAGGATAATCTAGCGCAAGTGTGTATTACCATTCGTGACCAGGGTATGGGCATCCCCAGGCAACACATGGCGCGTGTGTTTCAACCATTCGAGCGTCTGGAGCGCCCTGCGACCTCACATATCCCTGGCGTTGGGCTGGGTTTATACATCGCACGCTATCTCGTTGAAGCTATGGCCGGCACGCTCGATATACAGAGTTGTGAAGGGAGCGGTACAGATGTTATAATACGTTTGAGTCTGGCTGAGATGCAGGCCCAGGTACCCTCTTTGTTGGCCTGAGACGCGCCTTAACAAAGATGTGCAGACAAGCCCGGTATATTTTTCAATAAAGGTGAGGGTGGACACTTGCTCATAGGTCTACTTGAAGATGATCTAGCTATACAGCAGATGTTGCAGATAGTGCTGGAAGGCGTGGGGCATGAGGTGGCTATCTATCCGACTGCCGAGACATGTCTGGCTGCATTGCACATCACAGAACAAGCATCAGGGCTACCTATTCCCGACCTCTTGATTGCTGACCAGCGGCTCCCAAAATCAGCTTTTGGCACAGATGTGATTGAGTTGATGCGTGCCAACCCACGCCTGAACGCTCTCCCCATTATTTTGATGACAGCTTCGGCCTTTCCCAATAAAAGCGACTTAGCACGCCTGCGCGTTACCCTGCTCGCTAAGCCCTTCGATATTGATGAGATTGTGCGGCTAGTGGACGAATTGACGAGCAGCCGCTCATAATAGAGGATGGAAGAGATGGGGTACTCGAAAGCGAGAATAGCGACTTGTGCGTAGCTTTTGCAGCAATATGTCAAATTCCGTAACGAATAGTATCCTAACATTGTGTTGCAAAGCAAAAATAGCTCAGCAACATAGGATTTTTGTCTTGTTGTGATAAAAATGACTTGGCTTGTAGAGCCAGTTTATGCTATTATGGTGGAGGTTAGGAAAAAGTGCCTAGCCTGCAAGATTAAAAAATGCTGAGTTTTTATTGTTGACTTGTACTTCTATGGATCAGGCTGTTATCCTTTAGGTAGAGGATGGATATATGGTTTTACAAGGACACTGGTAAAGCAAAAGCTCATCAGGAACCTTGACCATGTATCATAGAGACCGAAGAAGAAGTTCTTACAAACTATGCTAAGAGAAAGAGAGTGGAAACATGCAGACAAGTAAGGGTCGTGGGCGCGGATTTGCCTCGATGAGTCCTGAGAAGAAGCGCGAAATTGCCAGCAAGGGTGGAAAAGCTGCACATGCTATGGGTACAGCTCACAAATGGACGAGCGAAGAGGCCCAGGCAGCTGGACGTAAAGGTGGCTCGATTAGCCGTCGGCGTCCGAAGAGCGCCACTCAAGCCCAGGCATAATCCAACCATTGGACAATGGTGAAGGCTGGTAAAGGACATACCAGCCTTCTTTTTTGGTTAAAATAGCTTGATCGATGACAAAGCAAGGCTGAGCTAGAAGCGGGAAGTGTCTATGTGGAAAAGGCTGTGTGCAATGCAGAAAAACAAGCGCAATTTTAGACGCGGCGCAGTACTGGGAGGGGTGCTTCTGGCACTGCTGCTCATCTTTCTCCCCTACCTGATCTCGGCCCATTATGCCGGTGCAAACGCTTCAAAGCATAAGCCAGATCATGTGAACCAGAACAAGCCAATACACGATGTCAGCCCAACCAGCAATCCGAGCGTACAGAGCTATCAGCATGTTTTCCTGATTATGATGGAGAACACGAGCTATCGCAGTCTGATTGGCAATACGAACGCGCCCTGGATCAATTCAGCTACGCAAACCTACGCTGTCGCAACCAGTTATTACGGCGTGGCGCATCCCAGCCAGCCTAACTATCTGGCTATTACCTCCGGCTCAGTCCAGGGTGTGCATTCGGATGGGACCGTGACGGTGCACGCGCCCAATCTGGTGGATCAGTTGGAGGCGCACGGCAAAACCTGGAAAGCCTATATGCAGTCGATGTTTGCGCACGGTAACACCAATAAACTGACCACCTCGGTGGGTGACTATGCACGCAAACATAATCCGTTTGTCTCATACGCCGATATTCAGCAAAACCCGGATCGTATGGCGAATGTCGTGGATTTCAGCCAGTTCGCAACCGACCTGACGAATAATACTGTGCCAAATTTCGTCTGGATCTCGCCTGATGCGTGCCATGATATGCATGGGCACGCTGCGAACAAACCCAACGATCCATGTAGTAACGAACAAGGGGTAATCCAGCTCGGCGATACCTTCTTACACACAACAGTTGATGAGATTACACATTCATCTGTCTGGACCGGCAATTCAGTCATCGTCATCACCTGGGACGAGAGCGATACGCCGTTCAGCGACACAAGCGGCTGCTGCGACGCTCATCCCGGTGGCGGCCATGTGCTCACGTTGGCAATCTCACACAAGCAGCAGACACCGCGCTCGTCCCATACACCCTACAACCACTACTCGCTACTGGCCACGCTTGAGGATGATTGGCAACTCGGCTGCTTGGGCGCAACCTGCGATACAGCCCATGTACGACCCATGCGCGATCTATTGCCCTGATGAAACAAGTATTCGGCTTTCTCTTCCTAATGCATAGAAAAGGAGCGAGAGCAATATGCACGTATATTGCTCTCGCTCCTTTTCTATGCATATTACATCAAACAAAACATAATTTACTGGAATTTCATCTCTCCCAGTTTGACCTTGACTTGCATTTGTTGCGAGCCACGTAGCACGCTGAGAGTGACCATTGTGCCTGGGTCTTCATGGATTAGCTCGTCGGTTAGGTCTGCCGTGTTCTGAATAGCAGCGTTGTTCACCTGGGTAATAACATCGCCAGCACGCAAACCAGCCTGCTCAGCGGAACCACCTGGTGTGACACTGACAACTAATGCACCATGATCGGTGGACAGTCCAGCCTGAGCGGCTATCTGTGCATCGACAGAAGCCACAGTCGCGCCAATCGCAGGCCGTCCGCTATGGGTGACTTTGCCGTCCTTAATGAGCTGTGGCGTGATAAATTTCACACGATTCGATGGGATGGCAAAGCCGACACCGTTGGCGGGGGTCTTGAATTCTGGATCAAGCGGCACTAGGGTTGGAATACCAACGAGCTGATTCTGCATGTTCACCAGAGCGCCGCCGCTATTGCCTGGATTAATGGCGGCATCGGTCTGGATGGCATCGATAATCGTCCCACCACCGCCACCTTCCGGTATCGTGCGGCCAAGTGCGCTGATAATACCACTGGTCACGGTCTGGGTAATACCCAGAGGGTTGCCGATAACCAGAGCATCATTGCCAACCTGCAACTGCGAGGAATCACCTATGGCCATTGGAGAGAGGTGCTTCGGTGGGTTGATCTTAACCATCGCTAGGTCATCGGAAGGATCAACGCCTACCAACTTGGCTGGCAGGGCTGTGCCATCGAAAAGCACCACTTGAAAATTCTGACCATCGGCAATCACATGATTATTGGTCACAATGTCACCCTGCTGATCAATAATCACTCCAGAACCGAGTCCGCCACCCTGACCGCGTTGCACATTGATCTGCACCACGGACTGGCGAGCCTGAGCAATCACCTGCTCGCGAGTCATACCACCAGCTTTATAGGTGGGACCAGGATTTCCGGCTGGATTGGTCCTGACGCTCTGAGAAGCGTTGCCCTTGCCAATCTGCCAACCAGCAATGCCACCCAGACCCAAACAAAGCAACGCCCCAACAAGCAAGGGTACAAGCCAGTTTGAGCGCGTATTTTGGCGTACTGGCACGGATGGCCGTTGGGTTGGCTCCATGCTGCTCTGAGAGTACACTGGTTTCGTATTATCTCGCCTCTCAGACGGCCACTCATCGTCCCTACGCTTCCCTAAAGGTTCCTCCTCGTTCTCTCTAGTATCGTTTGGATCATACATGATGTTTAACCTCTACTATTCTTCAAGCATACACACCTATCATAGATCTGCATCTAGTATACCTATGAGACAAAAGGGCTGGACATCAGTACAAGAAGAGCATTCCCAAGGTCAGATATGCATGGGCTTACAATAATGGGGAGAAGGATTGTAGTTGACCAGTTTTTTTGTGATATAGTGAGAGCTAACCGTTCGTTTTGTAGGACATACCGTATCTCATCTGCAATTTGCGTAGTACCATCAATTTCAGTATTTCAGAACACAGGATCAAAGAAAGGACACAGGATGTCAACGAAGATTACTACCAACGGGGTCCATCACATCCGCTTGATTGTCACCGATCCCGTCCGCTCACGCGACTTCTACACCAATTTGCTGAACTTTACCGTCGCTGCCGAGCTGCCGCCGGGATTTGTGTTGACGAATGGGCATATCTTGCTAGGAATCACGCCCGCCTGGGATATGAGCCAGGCCATCGCGAATGACCACTTCAGTCCACACCGCGTTGGATTAGACCACCTCAGTTTTAGTGTGGATAATCGTGCGGAACTCGAAAAGGCTGCGGCACTCTTCGAGGAGCATGGCGTTGAGCACGGCGACGTTCGCGATCTCCCCCCATTTGGCATCACGATCCTCAGCTTTAGCGATCCCGATGGGATTCAAATTGAATTGACTACACCTCTGGGCTAAAGCGTCTTGCCAGTGACTGAGTGATGGAATATCCTGGAAATTGGTCAAATCACCTTCCAGGGTGTCCATTGCTCAAGTCATCCTGGGCCTTGCCATCTCCGACACGGATGTTATACGATATAGTTGAGTCTGGATAAACAAAAAAAGCATATCGCCTATTACATCATTTGTATGAAAGGACCACATGAATACAACACGCACCAATACGCTTTATCTGGTACGACATGGAGAAAATCCCGCGAATATCACGCATGAATTTTCCTACAAGCTCGTTGACTACTCACTCACGCCCAAAGGTCTACTCCAGGCTGAACAGACAGCGCAATGGCTCAAAAATACCCCTATCAACGCCATCTATTCCTCACCACTCAAACGTGCTCACGAAACTGCGCAAGCCATTGCTGGACCGCATAATCTACCCGTGACCATCATTGAGGGCTTCCGTGAGGTCAACGTTGGTGAGTTGGAGCTGAGGCCACCTGACAAAACGACATGGCAACTACACGATCAGATTGTTGCAGAATGGTTCGCTGGCAAATGGGAAATGACTTTCCCCGGCGGCGAAAATTATCTGGAACTGACCTCACGAATACGCCAGGGGCTGCTGGAAGCCACGCGTGGACGCGAGAATCAGCACATCGTTATCGCAGCGCACGGTGGCAGTATTACCGCAACTGTGCACAACTTGTGTTCCAATACTAACGAAAAGACGAGCTATAAAGGGATGCCCAACTGCGCAATTACCGAGATGAAGCTGACAACCAACGGCGACAAGTTGAGTGGTTCTCTGCGCTGCTGGGCCAGCGTCACGCACCTCTCTGGTGAGGCCGCAGCCCAGGTTGCACCAGGGCTGGTGTACGAAAAAGTGCAGCACTAATATATGTTGTGAGGTATGCTCCATGAAAAGAGGAGAGGTGCATTGCATCTCTCCTCTTTTCATGGAGCATACCTCACAACTAGTAACCCGTTTCAACACCTCTATAGGTAGATGTCTTCTCAGCATGTGACTGAGCCAAGTATTGATAGGCAAAGGCGCCCAGTATGCCTCCAATGATCGGACCGATGAAGTACACAAACATATTCAAAAATGCATAGCTGTTACCAAAAAGCATCTGCACAATGGTCGGACCAAAGGCACGCGCGGGATTGAGATTGCCACCTGTCACCGCGCCCGTCACCAGCATACCCAGCGTCAAAGTCAGGCCAATCGCAAAGCCAGCCCAGCCAACAGGCGCACGTTTATCAATAGCCGTTGCCATAATCACAAAGAGCAGGAAGAACGTGCCAATCGCTTCTACTACGATTGCTCCGAAGTAATTCACAAACGTCGGATTAAAAGTGCTCGCGCCATACCCCAATGGTCCCGCTACTGAAGCACCAAAGGTGATCGCGATCAGCAATGCACCGATAATGGCCCCCACCAATTGCGCGATAACATATGCGCCCGCATCACTCCAGGAGATACGTTTGACACAGGCTAACGCAATACTCACTGCCGGGTTAATATGGCAGTTAGAGATATGACCGATGGCGTACACCATGACCGCCAACGCCACGCCAAAGGCCAACGATACCCCAAGCAGATCAGCCATAGAAGATACTGCTCTGCCATGCAGAAAAAACGCCGAGGCGGTCAACGCCCCACATCCTATGTACACCAGAAAAGCTGTGCCTATGGTTTCCGCAACGCATTTCTGACCCAGAGATGGTGGTTGGCTCGTCTGGTCGAGCGCTGGTATTTGACTAAACGCAGGTGTTCGTCGCATTTTACAGGTGGTATTGACCAGCTAAGGCCAATTTCTCCTTTCTCATCATGTCAGGTACTCAAACATCCATGCTGTTAAAAACAAACCTTAGAAAATGTTGATCGACATTCATCATAATTATAGTGAGCAAAAAAAAGTCAACCACAACTGTTTGTAGGAACGGACCACTGAAAATGAGGAGAAAGAGAAGAGAGGGAGACGCGAGTAACACGCCTCCCCAGGAAAAGTCTACGTACGATAACTCGGCTTCAATAGAAGCACGCCACATACAATGCCTGCGACGAGACAGATCAACCCGGTAGCAAAGCCCAAAACTTCCAGGCCCAGCGATGAGGGAGCCGCAACAAATCCCTGGAAACCATAGAACATGAGTCTAAGGCCAACTGCGAACAAAACAACCAAACCCGCTAAAACAGCCAGTGTTCTCATCAACAGCCTCTTTCTGAACGAAAAAATGTTCATCAACAGAAAACCGTGAGATACTTGCAGTCCTTTGACCAACGTCTCTTGCTATAAGCATGCCCAATTTTTTGCCAGAAGTCAATCAAAGCGGCTGCATTTTGGCTTGAATTCGGGGAGAAAGTATGGTATACTTGCTTGGTAAATAAACTTCTGTGGAGGTGCTCATATGGCAATTGTTTTTTCCGTCTCCACGCGACGTGGTAGCGCGTACTAGAGGCAACCCGGTTCATTCACACAAACAGGTGATGGATACTATTCTGCGCTTTTTTTAGAAGAGCGCACGTTCCGTCTCATCTGTCCCAGGCTTGTAACATTGCCTGTGGCTCGTGTTTGTATTCCCGGTTTCTCACACACGCTCCACCCGGCTCCCGCAGCCTTCCTCGCTCTTGGAGACTCTTTCCCACCCAACAACATCCTTACGCTGAAACCGCCCGTGTGCGCTCGTCAGCCCAAACCAGAGGATTTTTGTGCGTTCCTATACCCGATTACTCTGTATATACGCGCTCATTATCCTTACAAAGTAAAATCAAATTTTTACTTCTTATTCGCGTACCATAAGGAGCATTTGCTTTGCAAGACTTTTTCGAGCAAGACCCGGAAGAACAACCCATTACCTTCGTCAAAATGAAGCCCGATGCCCGCGAACGCTATCTTTTACGCAAAGCCAGCCACGTCAAACCGACGAAAAAAGCCAGCTATGAGGGTAGTTCAGCTGTGCAACGCTGGCTCAAGCAGCAGGCATACGACTTCGAGCCACAGGCTGAGCAGCGGCAAGAACCTTCGTTTAAACCACCGTTTCTGACTGGACGACGTGATGCCCCCTGGATACTTTCATCCCTCACGCCGCTTTATGACCAAAAACTTATCACGGACGTAATCTACGAAGTGAGTAGCGGCAAGGAAGCAACTGTGTTCTGCTGTACTGCCCATCCCGATACGGGCCAGGAGTTTCTTGCCGCCAAGATCTATCGACCCCGCATGTTCCGCAGCCTACGCAACGACGCCATCTACCGCTTCAGCCGTATTCAGCGTGACGAACAGGGCCAAGCGGAACACGGCAACAGTCGCCGTGGCAGTGCCGCCACACGCAAGACCGAGCGGGGACGCGCCTCCCAGGTTGCCTCGTGGATCGAGTACGAGTACCAGACGCAACGCATCATGTACGAGCATGGAGCCGACGTGCCCCAACCATTTGCACAAATCGGCAACACAGTGCTGATGGAATATATTGGTGCAAAAGATCAGCCCGCACCTCGACTCAGCGATGTTAGTCTTGAGCAGGAGGAAGCGCAGGAACATTTCGCGTGCATCATGAGCAACATTGAGCTGGCCCTGGTGCACGGACGCATTCACGGCGACCTCTCACCGTATAACATTCTCTACTGGGAGGGCAAAGTCACCCTGATCGACTTCGCCCAAGCCGTCGATCCTTATCATAACTCTGATGTCTTCTCGCTCTTCGCCCGCGACATCGAACGTGTCTGCCAACATTTCGCGCTCTACGACGTAGAAACCGATGCGCTCGAAACCGCTCGCGAGATCTGGACACGCCACATGGGACCAGTGCCTGAGCTGATTTAAGCGGACAGATATTATGTAAGAAGCATTGGTTAGTATGATACCCAGTAGCTATAAAAATCTGTAAAATAGGTTTTTATAGCTACTGGGTATCATTTTATGGGTCATTTAGCGAGTTTTTTATGAATATTTCTTTTCCCAAAGCTGATATACTAAGAAGGTGAGCATCACCACGCATATAGCTCTTTCCCCTCTCCATCCGCCCCACAACTGGCTTCAGTCAGCACAAGCAAGCAAACTGTTTTATTCATAATAAACGTGTTTTCTCATACCTATAGCTTATAATTAGCAGACATCTATTTGGTGGCATTAGTATACTAAGATTTGTAGGAAGTTTTTTAAAGTAATTGATCTGTAGAGGGGGCCATGATAGCACCACGTAAGCCGATTTTTCGCGACAAGGCATTGAAGCACTATATGCAAAATAGAAAAAAAGATGTGCTGCCAAATTTTAGTTCTGTGCCTGCCGCGATTTTCGGGTGGTTGCTCCTTGGCTTACTGATTGCAACGGGGTTGGTCGCTGGGTATGGGCAGGTTCCCGTCTCTGTAACGGGATCTGGTATCGTACTCGGTACAGGGAATCCGGCGCAAGCCGGAAGCAGTGGAGCAGTTGCGCTGGCATTTTTTCCGCCAAGCGCAGCCGCACGATTGCACGCAGGCCAGTCGGCGCTTCTTCAAGTAAGCACCACTGGCACACAACTGACCAGCGCCATTGCAGAAGTAGAACCTGGCATGAGTAGCCCGGCAGCGGCGCTTGAGCACTACGGTCAAAAAATCAGCAGTTCCGCTCAAGGGGCACAGCAAATGGTTGTGGTACTATTCAAGCTAAGCCCACGTTTTCCGGCCTCCGACTACGCTGGAAGTCCCTTGGCAGTGCAAGTCAATGCAGGAACACAATCTCTATTCTCAGCTATTGCAGGTATGTAACTATAAATCAGATAAAAGTTTGATGGAGAAGTTGGTCGATGGGGAAATCTTCGCAGAAAGTCAGTATGCCGATGTGGGATGAGGATGCAGTGGTGGAAACCTCTTTACATCCTCGTGTACAGCAGATTCAAGCTGTCCAACCCACGCGGCAACAGTCGCGTCATTCCACGCCTCCGGCGACTCCCTGGCGAAACGTGCGCACACTGGCGAGAAAAATGCATCGTCAGCGTGTGCCAGCGATCACCCAGATGAGTGCGGTAGAGTGTGGGTTGGCCTGTCTCGCGATGGTGCTCAGCTATCATGGTCGTCAAACATCTATCTCAGAGTTGCGTTCACAAAGTGGTCTAGGTCGCGATGGCCTCTCGGCTCTCAGCATTGTCAAGATTGCACGCAACCATAACATGCGCGTCAGGGCGGTCTCGCTCCAGAACAGCGATTTTCGCAGTGTGCCCCTGCCAGCGATTGTCCACTGGGAGTTCAATCACTTCATTGTGGTAGAGCGTTGGTCGCCAAAGGGCATCCAGGTGGTTGATCCCGCTACGGGTCGCAAAAACTTGAGTCACAAACAATTCGACGAGGGCTTTACAGGCGTGGCGATTACACTCGAACCGGGTGTACATTTTGATCGCAGCGAGTCCTCCGAACGTCTCTCACTGCGTGAATATCTCACACAGTACATTCGGCAAACGCCAGTGATTATGCTCCAAGTGCTGGGAACTTCGATCTTGCTCCTAGGCTTCGGGCTGGTGCTGCCACTCCTGACAAAGTTTGTGCTCGATCAGGTGCTTCCGCTCAAACTCAATAGTTTAGTGCTTGAGCTGGGCGCGGGAATTATATTGCTGATCCTGACACAAACAGCTGCGACGCTCTTACGCGAATGGTTAATGGTCTATTTGCGAGCGCGTATCGACATGCGCATGATGCTCGATTTCTTCGAGCGCCTGCTCACATTGCCCTATACATTCTTTCAAATGCGTTCCAGTGGTGATCTCATGGCACGCATGTCCAGCAATACGGTTATCCGGGATACACTCAGCAATCAAATGATTGCCACATTTCTGGATGGCAGTAGCGTCATTATCTATTTTTTCATTCTATCCTGGCAGTCTCTGCCTTTTGCCCTGCTGGCCCTGGCGCTGGGGATACTACAAATGATCTTAATCTTGAGCAGTAACCGTGCGACTCGCGCTCTGGCACATCGTGAGCTAACCGCGCAAGGCAAATCCCAGGGATACATGGCCGAAGCCCTGGCAGGCATGGCAACGCTCAAGGCCGCAGGCGCTGAACAACAGGCCATGGAACAATGGACCAATCTTTATCTGGAGCAACTGAACATCTCAGTACGCCGCAGTTATTTGTCGGCAATCATCAACTCAATGATGGGCCTGATGCGTTCGTTAGCGCCGCTTGCCTTGCTCTGGCTAGGCATCATCCAGGTATTGAACGGCTCATTAAGCATTGGAACCATGTTCGCGCTGAATGCTCTGGCCACAGCCTTCTTAGGGCCACTCAGTTCGCTGGCTGGCAGTGCGCAGCAGATCCAAATCGTGCGTGCTCATTTCGAGCGTTTGTCAGACATCAACGCAGCGGCTCCTGAACAAGATAGAGCGGCGGTTCTGCCACCTCCCTACTTGACCGGGCAAATTCAACTGGATCATGTGAGCTTTCGCTATGACATCGAGGCACCAGAGGTGTTGCGCGATATCAACCTACGCATTGAAGCGGGTCAAAAGGTTGCGCTGGTCGGGCGCACAGGATCAGGCAAAAGCACACTTGGAAAATTATTGCTGGGGCTGTATCTGCCGACTCAAGGCCAGATCCTCTATGATAATTTTCCACTGTCCAACCTGGATTACCAGGATGTACGACGCCAGTTCGGAGTCGTGATGCAGGATACCGCGCTTTTTAGCGGCACGGTACGCCACAACGTCATGATGCATGACCCCTCTATGACAATGGAGCAGGTCACTCAAGCCGCTCAACTGGCTGCAATCCATGAAGATGTTCTGAAAATGCCGATGGGCTACGAGACGTTTATCTCTGAGGGCGGGAGCGCACTCTCTGGCGGACAACGCCAGCGTCTAGCACTTGCCCGCGCCATAGCTCATCATCCGGCTATTCTGTTACTCGACGAGGCCACCAGTCACCTGGATGTCTTGACCGAGCAGCAAGTGGAACAGAACCTGCGCCGTGTGAACTGCACACAGATCATTATCGCTCACCGGCTAAGCACTATTCGCGATGCCGATGTGATCGTTATGTTGGACAACGGCTCCATCGTGGAGCAGGGGTCACACTTTGATCTGATGGTACACAATGGCTACTACGCACAGCTCGTGCGCAGCCAGGTGCAGTAAAACAACAACTGGGAATTTCCCGGTTCTCTCTAACCTGCCGCAGAGGCTGCGGCACTGAAT
>JBDTBU010000245.1:0-32489 GCA_039923935.1 Ktedonobacteraceae bacterium
GAGGCGGTAAGCGCTCGTTCTTCTCGCTTCTCTGGCAGGAGATTCATCACCTCCTGCCAGAGAACCTTTTGTCTTCATCCGCACCATTCATTCCCGGTTGCAGCCATGAGGAACGGTTGCAAAATGGGAGCATGATATGTGCTATTGTCTGTTGAAATGGACAAGAGATCAGGAAGCCCCTCCTGCATGAGCGGAGCAAGCGAGAAGACGATCTGGCCATGTGCTTGACAACGCGGTGGAAACGGGTGTATAGTGCAGTCCGACCCAAAACGCAAGAGGATGGTCCTCTTTTGAAAGCCTATTCAGCAGAGAAGGAGGGCATCATGCCAGAAACGAGAGAACAGATCCAGCGGGACGCCTATGTGCGAGGACAGCAGATGAAGCAATGGCATCGTGATCAGCAACGTGCTGTGAGCCACGAGGCGCTCGCGGTCCTGGCCGCTGATTTTGCCCAGGTTTCGCTCTTTAAATCCAATCAACACTTCACCGGAGAAGCGGCTCATGAACGGGCAGGTCTCTGCGAGAGGGCGTTTCAGGAGGGCTATCGTTCTCCCCTTCCGTCCGCTCTCGCCCAAACAGAGAGTACGCGCTTCAACGATGATGAAGAGCCATATGATGAAAGAAAGGTGAATATTATGGAACAGATCGAAGAAAGCACAGTACAGGAACTCACCATTCTCCAGATTATGCCAGCGCTCCCGGGATGGGCAGCGGTCTGGAGCCAGAGTGAAGAGCCAGCACATGGTGAACCGGGCTACTTTACCGAGCCGGTCGTGTGCTGGGCATTGGTGGAAGCCACGAATGGCCACCGCTTTGTGAGCGCTATGGCACCGGATCTGGAAACCAGTGAGTTAAAACTCATGCTCGACCAGGGCAATTTCTTGGGGTATGCGACCCCGACCTATTCCCTCGACTGGATGAAGCTCGCTTCCGATAAGCGAACCGAAAATCGATCACCCCAACCCTAAGAGCGCAGAGAACGCGGCAGGCGGGTGTTCCGTGGGGACATCCGCCTGCCGCTGTAGCGTACAGAGGTTCTTCTTTGATGAGAAGGCGGAATGTCAGGGCGATCACCCACTCCACAATAATGATCGGCGTGGCTATCGTCTCGTTTACGCTGCCCGCCTGTTGAAAGTCAACTCACTTTTCGCATCAAATGGCGATTACTTTGGCCGAAAAGGCTTCCTGGAAAAAAACAAGAAAAGCTGAACAAGAAACGTCAATGACCTCGGGAGAGGCCGACGATTACTGCGAAGAAGCTGCTGGTATTGCCGCATCTTCTGGTGGATGATCCTTTCGCGCTTGCGTTGCTCGAAAACTCTCCACACCTGCCATATCAAGAATAACGGAATGATGGACGACGCGGTCCACCGCTGCGATTATGTAGGATGATCTTGAGAAAATCAAACTCTGCTAAAAAAGTGGGTGTCCTGCTAAATGAAGAATGAGGGATCGCTTTTGATCGATGGCATCCTGAGCGACCTCTTGCAACTGCCAGAGTGCTTGGTAGGCAGGAGTTTGTTGGAGTGGCCCTAGCAAGGAAAATGGTGCAGTCCAATCCTGAGCGGCGTTCTCCATCGCGCGCTCACTCAATTCTGCCATCATCCTGGTAAAGTGATCAGAAAGCAATGTCAGCGATTCCGTGATCAGAGGCCCATCATCCCATACTTGCTCAACGAGGATATCGCGGAAAACGGGAGGGATGAGCGAATGTTGTTTGCTCAACGACTGGCATAAATGATCCAGATCTTCCATATGCAAATGCAAAGAAAAACTTGCCACAGGATAGGCTTTCAATTGCTCAAAAAAGGAATCCTCATTCTCCTCTTCCGAAATCACGCCCGCCGCAAAAAGCGCGACAAGAGCTTGCGAATCTGCTGAGTAAAACTCGACCGTCATTCCCATGAGTTTTCTCCTTGGTGGGAGGGTATCTGAACTCTGTTGAACCCTCCCCTTAAAATGCCAGAAAATCCTTTGTCAAAAAGGCTAACTCGTCCGGCGTTAAGGCTGGCTGTTTTTGAGTGGAGAGGCCGACAATCCCCCTCAGCGAAAACACATCCGCAGGTAGTTGACAAACGTTGGAGATGACTTGTAATACCAATCTGCGTTCTGTGGTAAAAACGAGAGCACCTAGATTTCTTCCTGTTGCGCATCCATTTGCTCTTGCAACCTCGTATTCTTTTGTCGAAGGTGGATCAGTTCTTCTTCTGCTGTCATACCCTTCCTCTACCTGACTTTGGTTTTTTTTCCAAGCCTCTAGGAGGAGACGAGGAGACGTGAGTAGAAGCTTGTTTTTCACTTTTTTACCTGCTATCCTATTTTCCGCTTCTTTTATCGCCTGTTAAAAAGTGTCGGGGAGAGAAGGTAGGCTCCTTCCTCATGGTTAAAATCAATTGCTCAATTTCAGGTAATGGACGGGCTACCCACTCCTGGAGTTGAGCATACACAGCCTCGATACGATTGACTTGCTGCTTCATCTCTTCCTCAGCAGTTGGTTTCATTCCCAACGTGGCTGCCCCGTTATGTAAAGAAACAGCGATATCAAAAAGTCTTTTCAAACAGGCAATCACCTCAAAGAACGCGAACTGCTCGATGCGATGACCCGCTAGGCGTTCATACTCCTCCAGTACCATGTTCGCCAGTTTAGTCGCTCCTTGACTACGCTGGAGGAGAAGAGTCCACGCCAGATCAAAACGGTAATCTGAGACGCCAGTACCTGTCCAATCGATCACAAAGAGTGTCCCGTCATCTCTCATAATCAGGTTGTTGAGATGAAAATCTCCATGAAGAACAGATAAACGCTGACATGGCACCTCCTGATATCTCTTTTCTAACCACTCGATGACTGGGTCAAACACTCGTGGCAACTGCTGATTACAGGCGTATCTCATCTGCTCAAGCCACACATGTAGAGTATTCGTCGTTTGATAACGCGCTGGATTGGAAACAAACACTGTCCAATCCAACGCGTGCAGGTCGATGTACAGTTGACAACACTGTGCGACTAACGCCTGCTGCTGTTCCTGCGTTGACTGGTCAAAGAGGTCAGCAGCAGTTTGGCCCTGGATTTTTTCCATGGCCACGGCTGCTCGCCCAAATGGAGAATCTTCCAGAGCCAAGAACAAAGTATGCGGCACTGGATACCCGATCTGGGCAAGCTGTTGTAAATTACGAAATTCTTTTTTCGCCTTCCTTCCGCTATTTTGTCCATGATACAATTTTAAAACGACTTCTTCCGTCCTATACTCTCCTGCCTCTTTATAGTCCAGACGAAGCGAGAGGAGATCCCCTTCCCAACCAGTACTGATGTTTGTGCAGGTGGTCACCTGAACACACGTTTTCTGGTGAAAAGTGTGAGTATAAAGAGCAAGAAAGTGTTGCATCTCCTCTTTCATAATTATCAGCCCTTTCCTACAGTTACAACACAGGAACAGGAGGGACAGATGGTAGCTCCATACTCAAGCCGATTACCTTGAGCTTTTTGGCCAGTGACTGTTGACCATAGCGCTGTGCCTGCCAGGGGTCCTCACCTCGCTCGATCAAGGTAGGAATCGTAGATTCCAGCGGAGCAAGGGTATCTAGGGCTATGGGGGCGTGGGCCGTAATAGCATTGCGAATAACAGCCCCATAAGCGGCGTCTGTTTGTAGCATTTCGCGCAAAAATTTGACACCGAAGAGCACATGACGCGACTCGTCCCGCGCAACCGCAGTAAAGCCCCCTCGGAATGCCGGAAAGAGACTTTCCCGCCGACAATACTCAAGCAAATGGCGTTGACCGGCCACGCCCATCGTCCCTTCGATAATGATATGGTAGAGTGTGACTGCCTCGACTAGCAACGCCTGGTTTTTCGGGTTCTGCCGCAGACGTTCTGCGATTTCTTCTAAAGAATCCATGAGGATAAAACGCACGGACGCATTTAGAAATTGTTGCGCTACAAGTAACCTTTCTTCGACTGTGCCCTCTTCTATCTGCAAGACTTCTTTAAAGAAGCGATCAAAGAAAATGGTATGGCGCGACTCATCGACCAGTTGTGTTGTGACAAAGAAACGCATCTCCTCGTCAGGCATAGCAATCACATAGGGGGCCAGAGCATCGGTTACACTAGCCTCCCCCTGAAAAAAAACGGCGACAATTCTGATGAAATCCTCCTGCTTCTCCTCTGCCAAGCGCTTCCACTGCATAATATCAATAGCAAAATCGATCTCACGTGCTTGCCAGTGTTGGCGCTCCCAACGGTAGTAAAGTTCCCGGTAAGAAGGCAAATGGGCTAACCCTTCGTCGATACTCTGCAAAACAGTGTCGATTGGTGTGTGTTGCAATTGCAGTAAAGAAGCAATTGCAGATGCTGATTCAATAGGCATAGTGTTCTCCTTTGTACGCCTTATCTATTTTGTGCTTCTGCCATGTGTTTCCGCAGGCTCAAGGGCCGCATATCTGTCCACACCTCGTTAATATAAGCGAGGCATTCAGGCTTGAAGCCGATCTTGCCAGCATCTTGCCAACCGAGAGGATTGGGGCGTGCAACGGGCCAGATCGAATATTGTTCTTCGTGATTCAGAACTACTTTGTACTGTGTGGTGTCGTCTTGATAGTCTACAGGCATGGTGGTTCTAACTCCTTACTTCTATGCTCAGACAGCACCTGATAAAAATCTGAGAGTTTCCACTCCAGATGTGTGGTGAACTGTTCGAGCAGGACGCGATATTGTGTATGGAATTGCTGAATCGTAGCCAGTTCAAAGAGCTGCGTGTTGTATTCCGTGCCCACTTCAAGGCCTTGTTCATGCATTTCCAAGCCAACCGAAAGATCAAACTTGGCAGTAGAGGTATCAGTACCAAAGGATTCTACTGTCAGGTCAGTCAGAGATAAATCTGGGAGCGGGACATTCTGAAAAACAAAGAGAATCTGGAAAAGAGGCGAGCGACCCAGTTCACGTTTCGGGCGAACCGCCTCAACGATCTGCTCGAAAGGAACATCCTGGTGCTCATATGCATCCAGCGTTACTTCGCGCACACGGTGAAGGAGTTCGCGGCCTGTTGGATTGCCAGAGAGATCAACCCGCAAGACCAGTGTATTCACAAAAAAGCCGATCAGTTGCTCTAAATCCGGATGAGGACGATTAGCGATAGGTGTCCCAATGGTGATATCTTCCTGACCACTGGAGTAAGCGAGCAGCGCCAGGAAACCCGCCAGCAGGGTCATAAACGGTGTGACGCCTTCTTCCTGACTCAACGTGAGCAACTGCTGCGTGAAAGCGATGGACCACTGTTGGGAGGTCGAGGAACCGGGCGTGGTTGAAGAAACCTGGCGTGGATGGTCTGTCGGCAAATCTAGTGGAGGAGCTCCAACTAGCTGCTGTTTCCAGTAGGCCAGATGCGCATCCAGACGTGGCCCTTGCAGATAGGCTCGCTGCCACACTGCAAAATCGGCGTACTGAATGGAGAGTTCGGGCAAAGGCGAAGAGTGACCAGCCAGGAAGGCATTGTAGAGGCTGCTGAGTTCGCGTGCCATAATGCCGATAGACCAGCCATCGCTGATAATATGATGCATAGTAAAGATGAGAATATGCTTCTGTTGATTCAAGCGCAAAAGACGCAGACGCAGCAGAGGACCAGTGGTCAGGTCGAAGGAACGTTGCACTTCTGCCTGAACCTCTTGTAAAATGGCTGCTTGCTCCTGTAAGAAGTCGAGAGCAGGGATCTCTATGACTTGTAACGCGACCAGAGGTAGGAGGTGAATGCATTGGACAGGCATTTGCTGCACCTTCATAAAAGTTGTTCGTAGCACTTCATGACGACGCACTAGCTCACGAAGACTTTGCTGGAAAACTGGCAGATTAAGAGGCCCTGTGAGTTGAAGGGCGACGGGAATATTGTAGGTTGCGCTACTACCCTCAAGCTGATCCAAAAACCAAAGACGTTGTTGGGCAAATGAGAGTGGAAAGTCGCCTGTGCGAGCGACCGGCACTAGGGCTGGAAGAGTACTCTCTGTTCCTGGCTGGCCTAGCAGAAGTCTAGCTTCGATCAGACCAGCCAGTCCCATCAGCGTGGGAGCGGCAAAGAACTCACGAATGGTTAACAAGTTCTGAAACTCTTCACGTACAGCAGCTAGAACCTGCATCGCGAGCAACGAATGACCGCCAATTTCAAAAAAGTTCTCGGTTCGTTCTACACTTGGAATGCCCAGCACTGTTTGCCAGATCCCTGCCAGGGTTTCCTCTACAGACCCTTGGGGAGAATCACTGATAGGGTGCTCACCATGTTCAGCCTGTTGGAAATAGGCAGGAGGAGGGAGACGCTTCCGATCAATTTTCCCATTGGAAGTGAGCGGAAAGGTTTCCACATTGATAATAGCAGTAGGGAGCATATATATAGGCAAAAGCCGTTTGATAGCAATTTGGATGCTAGACAAAGTAAACGCTGCATCAACCTGAACATAAGCAACAATTTGAGGGTTTCCTGGCACATCCTCGCGCAGGAGCACAACCGCTTCTTGAATGGTTGGCTGCTCGCGCAAGACCTGCTCTATCTCACCTGGTTCAATACGGAAACCGCGCAATTTCATCTGTTGATCGAGACGACCAGCATAGACCATCTGCCCATCTGCTCGATAGTAGGCTCTGTCTCCGGTACGATACATGCGGCTGCCCGCCTGTTCAGTGAACGGATCGGGTAAGAAACACTCTGCCGTTAATGCGGCCAAGCCTAGATAGCCACGCGCCACTCCTTCGCCAGCCAGATACAGTTCTCCGCGCACTCCCACAGGTACAGGTTGGAGAGTAGTATCGAGAATATAGCCGCGCATATTCGTCAATGGCCGACCAATTGGAACCTTCTCATAGGCTAACACCTGCCCATGAGTATCACTGGTGGCGAGCTGCACATCTTCGAGGATCGCGGTGACAGTCGCCTCAGTGGGACCATAGGCATTGAGCAAAACGACCGCATTGCCTACTAGCGTTTGCCACTGTCGCCAGAGTTCTGGCTGTGCCTCTTCGCCTCCAACGATCACTAACCTCAAACGTTCAGGCAGAGGCCGAAAGTGATGCATGAGTCCACGTGTCCAGAGGTGCCAGTAAGCAGTAGGCAGATTTGCCACAGTAATCCTGTGCTCCTGAAGCCACGTCTGGAAGAGATCAAAGGTCGCGAGCAATTCGACTGGCTGGAGGACCAGCGTAGCACCATTCAACCAGGTAGGAAAAATCTCTTCAACGGCGATATCAAAACAGAGCGAGTTAAATTGCAAGATACGATCCGTTGGTCCAATGCCGTAGTGACGAGCAATAGCAGTGCTGTGATTGACCACATTGCGGTGATAGATAAGCACGCCTTTGGGGCTACCTGTCGAACCGGAAGTGTAAAGAACACAGGCAAGATTCGTTGCTATGACCGCGCTCGTTGGGGGATGTGTGGCTGTTTCCATCAGGTACGATTGGTCAGTGTCTAAACAGATAAGTGTGCGTTCCGGGTTACTCAGGAGCTCACACAGGCTTTCCTGCGTGAGTACAAGCGAGATCTGTGCGCTGGCCAGCATAGCGTTGAGACGCTCAGCAGGCGAGGCAGCGTCCAGCGGAACATAGGCACCCCCAGCCTTCAAAATGGCGAGTAAGCCGAGCATCTGTTCCAGCGAGCGTTCCAGGCAGATTCCGACCAACGATTCAGGACCGACCCCACGCCGACGTAGTGCGTGGGCAAGCTGGTTGGTAAGTTGGTCAAGCTCCTGGTAAGAGAGCGTGCGCACGCCATCCTCAATTGCAATAGCACTAGGTGTGCGCCGTGCCTGCTCAGCGACAAGTTCGTGTAGGCAACTTTCAGCGGGGAAGGCTGCCTTCGTCTGATTCCAAGCGTATACTAACCGAGTATGCTCACTATCGGTCAGCAAAGATAAAGCCTGAATGTGCGTTTCGGGCTGTGTGCAGAGACCTTGCAAAAAAGTCAGATAGTGTGTGTGTAACCGTTCAATGGTAGCGAGTTCAAACAAGCAAGTATTGTACTCAATGGTCAGGCCCAAACCTTGAGGATTTTCCTCCAGCACAAAAGTGAGATCGTACTCAGAGTGAGAAGGCAGGATCTCGATTGACTGGGCAGATAATCCCTCCAGGTTTAGGGGAACAGAAGGCGTATTCTGTAAAGCAAAGAACACTTGAAAAAGTGGTGAACGAGTGGGATCTCGCCGGATCTGTACAGCGTCAAGAACGTGCTCAAAAGGAACCTCTTGATGGCTGTAGGCATCCAGGGTGACTGCGCGAACCCGGTGCAGCAACTCGCGCCCGGTTGGATTACCGGAGAGATCCGTGCGTAAGGCCAGGGTATTCATAAAAAGGCCGACGAGACACTCTAACTCTGGGCGCGAGCGATTAGCGACAGGAGTACCGACAACGAGGTCTTCCTGGCCGCTGGAGCGCGAGAGCAGAAGCAGGAAGGCTGCGAACAGTGTCATAAAAAGCGTCACGCCTTCTTGCCTGCTGAACTCCTGGATTTGCCGAGTACGTGTGTGGGGGATCTGGAAACGGCATGCAGTCCCGGCAAAGGTTTGCACCGCAGGGCGAGCAAAGTCCGTAGATAGGCTCAACGGAGAGGGTAAAGGGGTAAAACGCTCTTTCCAGTAGGCCAAGCCAGTCGCGAAATGGGCGACCTGATGGGTATGCTGCCAAGCTACAAAATGCTCATATTGGAGCGAGATCTCCGGCAAAGGGGAAGGGCGACCAGTAAGGAAAGCATTATAGAGCAAACTGAGTTCCTGAGTCAGCAGATTCAGAGACCAACCATCGATAATGATATGGTGCATGGTCAACATCAGAATATGGCAATCTTCCAGAACACGCAAAAGGCGGATGCGCAGAAGCGGCCCAGTAGCCAGATCAAAAGGACGTTGCACCTCTGCCTGCATCTCAGATAGCACTTCAGGACAATGACAGATCTCAGCAAAAGCCAGCGTCTCGCTTTCAAGAGAGAGCGGCAAATCGACCATAGTCAGAGCAGGCGCGACCAACGCGTCGATATGCAGGTACGGTCTGCCTCTGCTCACACGGATCGTCGTGCGCAAGCTTTGATGGCGTCGAATGATCTCGTAGAGTGCCTGGTAGAGTGCTTGGCGGTTGAGCGAGCCAGTCAGCGCCAGAATCAGCGGGACATTGAACATGGCAGTGCCCGCTTCCAATTGGTTCGCGAACCAGAGCCGTTGTTGGCCGAAGGCCAGAGCTTGGTCGTTCAAGCGAGCAGGAACAATTGGCTCAAACGCGGGTTGGAATGCGGCGCTCCGGAGTCTGTCAGCCAGCCAGACGATAGTGGGAGATGCAAAGAGATCAGCGAGCGAGATCTGGACCTGAAAATCCCGCTGCAAGCGAGCGAGCAACTGCATAGCCCGCAACGAGTCACCACCAATGGCAAAAAAGTCATCTGTACGTCCAACCGTAGGCAGTTGAAGAACCTCTTGCCAGAGGAGTGCGAGCCATTGTTCCCGTTTGCCCTGAGAGAGATTGCGGGGTAATGCACTCAAACTGACTCTGGTAGGATCAGGAGTGGGCAGAGCTTTGCGGTCAACTTTTCCATTGACCGTACGTGGCAACTCGTTGAGTACAAAAAAGAAAGATGGGAGCATGTAAACTGGGAGCAGCTCCTGTAAGTATGAACGGAGCACAGAGGCGTCAGGAACGTCTGGAGGCTGAGGCACAATATAGGCCACCAAGCGTTTTTCACCCGTCGGCTCTCCCCACGCTACAACAACCGTATCCATGACAGCAGGATGCTGGCGCAGTCGGGCTTCGATTTCTCCCAGTTCGATGCGAAATCCACGGATCTTGACTTGGTGATCGAGCCGCCCTAGATACTCGATAGTTCCATCAAAACGATAGCGTGCTAGATCACCTGTTTTATACAGTCGCTGACCAGGAACACTGCTAAAAGGATTGGGAACGAAGCGTTCTGCGGTCAAATCAGGACGGTTGAGGTAGCCGCGTGCCTGACCATCACCACCTAGGTAGAGTTCTCCGGCAACCCCAAGCGGGACTGGTTGCAAAGAACTATCCACGATGTATGCTTGGGTGTTCTCCAATGGGCGACCGATGGGAACCGCACCCTGCTCTTGCGCGTCGAGTGCCACCCAGGTTGAGTAGGTAGTATCTTCGGTCGGACCATACAGATTGCAGACGCGTTGCACACCGGGTTGTTGGTAGAGAGCCTGAACTAGGTCACGGGTCAACGCCTCGCCCGCTAGATTGATAGTGCGTAATCCGGCAGGCAGGGTCGCGTTTGCGAGCAGAGCCGCTGCTGCCGAAGGTACCGTATTCAGCAGCGTAATCTGTTCTTTCGCTGCCAGGGATGGGAGATCGAGCACGGTCGAGGCGAGAATAACTTTGCCTCCCCAACTCAGAGGAGCAAAGAGTTCAAAAATGGAAAGATCAAAGCAAATCGAGGTTCCGAATAACACTCCTGCCAGCTCCTCATCCGAAAATTGCTGACGTGCCCATGTGAGAAAAATGACGGCACTGCGATGGCTGATACAGACACCTTTCGGTTGGCCTGTAGAACCTGAAGTATAAATTACATAAGCCAAATGTTCATTGTTCATTGCTTGCATCAGATTAGCGGAACTTTCTGCGTAAGCACGTTCAGGAACATCCAGGCACAGGGCTAGATGAGCCGGCAAAGCCAGTTGAGATACTAACTCATTGGTCGTCAGGATGATTGCCAAACGGGCATCTTGCGCAGTAAAAACGAGGCGTTCACGAGGGTACGCGGGGTCCAAAGGTACATAGGCCGCGCCAGCTTTGAGAATCGCCAACAGTCCAACTACCAGATCGAATGAACGAGGAAGACAGATGCCCACTAAGTCTTCAGGTCCAATGCCTCGATGCTGCAAGAGGCATGCTAGTTGATTCGCCTGGCTATTGAGTTGCTCGTATGTACGTTGCTGGCTACCATCGCTCAGCGCAATCGCTAATGGAGTACGTTGAGCTTGCTGTTCAAAAAGATGGTGGATACACTGACTGGACGCAAAGGGCTGGGCCAGTGTGGCGGCATTCCAATCACGCAACAGACAAAGCTGCTCTACCGGGGTTAGGCAGGACAACATGGAAAGTGGTTGTGCAGGCTGGTGTAGAAAGGACTGGAGCAATTGGCAGTAGTTTTGTTGGAAGTGCACGATCTTAGCAGCTGTAAAGAGATTACCATTGTAGGTGATGGTGAGATGCAAACTCTGCTCGCTCGCGTAGAACTGCAAAACAAGATCCTGGAGAGAGAGAGATGAAGCGCAAGGCAGGTAGGATACTGAAAGGCCAACAGGCAATCTCTGGAAAGATGGATGATGATGAAAGGTCAGGGAAGCTTGCACAAGCGGAACTCTTGTGAGATCGTGGCGAGGATAAACTGCTGCGACAAGTTGCGCAAAAGGCAACTCCTGATGGCTGGTCGCAGCACGCAAGGTCTGCTGCACCTGATTGAGCAAGGTCTGGCCGGTCAGACCCTCCGATATCTGGACGCGGATGGGGAGGAGATTGGCAAAATCCCCGACCAGTGGCACCAGTTCAGGAGAACGATGCAAACTGAGAAAACCCGGCAGAATATCGGTTTGGCTAGTGTACTGGCTGAGCAACAATGCGAAGGTTGTGAACAGCAGATCAGGTAGCTCGATGCCTTCCTGTGTACAAAAGGCCTGCGTTTGTTGAACCAGCCTGCGATCTAATTCAAACGTAGAACTGGCTTGGCGAGGTGCCTGGACAGCGGGCTGCTGGGCGTCGGACGGCAGGTTTAAGCTCAGGGTAGCGCCAGCAAGTTGCTGTTTCCAATACACTTGTTGTGCCTCCAGAGAAGCGCCCTGAAGGTACTGACGCTGCCAGTCTGCGTAATCGGCATAACAGAGCGTGAGTTCTGGCAAATCAGCGGACTGGCCTGTTATGGCCTGGCTATAAAGCGCCATCAACTCCTGGCAGAGTAAGACAAGCGTGGAATAATCAGCCAAAAGTGCATGTGATGAGAAAACGAGCGCATGCTCGGCCTCCGCAAGTTGGGCAAGCGTCACATTGAAAAGTGGTCCGTTCGCTAGGTCGAAGGTATGCGGCTGGCAAGGTGCTAGGAGTTGCGCTACCACCGCTTCCGGATGAGCAACATTGAGTAGGACTAGGCGAGCAGGGAGCGTCGATTTGATTATCTGTACTGGAGCGCCGTGCTGGTTGACAAAACCTGCCCGCAGGAGTTCATGGCGCTGGATCAGTGCCTGCAAGGCCTGGTGCAAAACAGCAGAATCTAACGGCCCATTGAGCTGAAGCGCACATATGACCTGCAAGTCTGGATCACCTGGAGTCAACTGCTCAAGCCACCAGAGGCGCTCCTGAGACAACGAGAGCGGGTAGGTTGAGAGATCGAGGCGGCAAGGAACACTCAGTTGGCTCACGGAAAATGCCTCTTGCTGTTGAGCAAGGCGCGTGGCAGCCTCTTTTTGGAGGCGTTTGAAGAGCGCCTTTTTTTTGTCGGATAGATCTAGCGTTCCTTTTGATATGTTATGACTCATCTCTCTTCTCCTTCTCTATCATGCCGCAATCTAGCTCTGCCAAGTCTTTAATGTGCCCTGTAAAAACGCCTGAGAGCACGCTTGCCGTTGCACTTTGCCGCTGGATGTTTTGAGCACGCCTCCTATCTTCAGGAGAAGCACCTGGTGCGCTCGCACGCCATGGTGCTCGGACACATCTCTCCGCACATGTTTGACTATCTCCTGCATATTTACCTGAGAAAACTCCGCCAGATCAGACGTTTTTTTTGCGACAGAATCACCTTCCAGGGAGAGTGACACCACAACCGTTGGGGGGCGATAGCGGTGATCGATCTCAGCCAAGATTATCAAACGCTCTTCCCCTCCTTGCTCAAAGGCAAACGCAGCACAGCAACCAGAGCGGATGGCTGGATGTGCTTGCTCAACAGTCAGTTCGATATCTTGTGGATAGAGATTTCGTCCGTCCAGAATAATCAAATCTTTCTTGCGTCCAGTAATAAAAAGATTGTCTTCCCAGATCGCCCCCAGATCGCCAGTGCGTAGAAAGGGGCCTTCTCCCGTAGCCAGATATGCTTGGAAAAACTCGGCAGTTTCTTGAGGGCGTCTCCAATAACCCTGAGCCACACTTGGACCGGAGATCCAGATCTCACCTACGTGCGTGCTCTCACAACGTTGCAATGTTTCAGGGTCAACGATCACGATATGTTGCTTGCCAGCAGGCCGACCACAGCCCACGATGGTTTTGATCGCCTGCTCAGATTCGCTGGCAATTTCCAGCACGTTCTCTTCCAGGCGCTGCATACTTACGGTTTTGATGCAGCATGGAGGATCTTTTTTATATGTGCTGGTCACAACCAGGGTCGCTTCGGCCAGACCATAAGAAGGCCGAAAACCATTTTGAGGAAATCCACAGGTTGCAAAAAACCGGGTAAAGCGTTCAATTGTATCACTGCGTACCGTTTCTGCTGCATTCACCGCTCCTTCCCAACAACTCAAATCGAGTTTGGGCAAATCTTGCGCGGAAATACGTTGCAAACAGTATTCATAGGCAAAGTTTGGAGCACTAGTGAGAGTTCCTCGATAATCCGAGATCGCCTGCAACCAACGTAGTGGTCGTTGTAAAAAATCGGTTGGTGCCATCAAATATCCTGGAAAACCACCGTACAGCGGGAAAAGGATACTCATAATCAGGCCCATATCATGGAAGAACGGCAACCAGGAAACGTAGATAGGATTGGGTGTTTCCGCGACTTGCCAGTAGGCATAGATCATAGACAGGTTATGCATGAGGTTTCCATGGCTCACCATAACCCCTTTGGGCGCCGTTGTGGAGCCAGAGGTATATTGCAGGAAAGCCAGTTCGCCAATGGTGCTGTTCTGCCACGGTTCAGCCTCGTCTGCCGTCAGGCTGTCGGTAGTAATCCAGGTCAGGCGGCCTAGATCAGAAGCCTGTGTAATCCATCGGCTAGCTTTCGTCAGATCAGCGGTAGTAATCAAGGCAAAGTCAGCCTGGGCATCAGTCGCAATGGCTCGAATACGCGGCCAGTCCCGCACGGAGTGGGGAACATAGGCCGGAATAGCCAGCGCACCCGCATAAAGACAGCCCAAATAGGCTGCGATATATTCCAAACCAGAAGGGAAAAGGAGTAACACCGGTTTGCCATTTGCCCCTTGCCGGAGCAAGTGTGCTCCGATGGCACGCGAACGCCGATCTAGTTCTCCATAGCTCAGTTTGTCATTACCAGTTTCACCATAGCGGAGAAACGTAAATGCTGTCTGCTCAGGCCGCTCTAAAGCATGTTGGTGTAAACGATGGACCAGCGTCTCTCCCTTCAGAGCAGTAGATGCCAGGATTGTTTTCATACAAAAAACCTCTTTTCGGGAATGCATTTTCACTACGCTTTTACAATGGTTCTAGAAAGCAGCTTTTGCTGCCAACACAGGGTTGTTTTCACTTCCTTTGCTGTATGGCAGGACCAAATCCTGTGAAATCCCTTGCAAAAGAATTTTTCTTTTGCTATGAATGAAAAAATGATCACCAGCATACATACGAAAGAAAAACTTCTGGCTGGTTTGCAATTTCCAAGCCTCAACCCCCTCGCGTCTCGCCCTAAAATCGTTCAGGCCACCATACGCAGCAATGGGAAGATCGAGAGGCTTTTCAGAAGTATGGGTATAGGTCTCATACACACGAAAATCCGCCCGCAGCAGAGGTAATAGCAGACGCATCAAATCAGTATCTTGCAGAATTGCTTCTGATGTACCGTTAAAACGGCGGAGAGCCTGGAGAAACTCCGCGTCAGGCAACTCGCCGATAGGTGCATCAGTCGAAGGAACCTGGGGGGCACAACATCCAGAGACAAAAAGTTGGATGGGAGTCGGACCCTGTCTGCGGCGTAAGTAGCGAGCCAGTTCAAAACTGATCAGTCCCCCTAAACTATGCCCATAGAACGCAAAGGGCTGACCCAGATAGGGTTCTAGAGCCTGTGCGATGGCTTCAACTAACTCTTCCATATTCGTAAAAGGAGTTTCGCGTAGACGTTCTTCTCTACCAGGAAGCTGGATTGGACAGATTTCGATTTCTGGCGCAATCTCAGCAGCCCAGGAATAATAGGCTGAACTGCCCCCTCCCGCGTAGGGAAAACAGAAGAGGCGCAGACGCCGACGCGGATGAGGGTTTAATTTAACCCAGGCATTGGATGCCAATGGCTCGCTCATAATACTCTCACTTCTTGCTCCAGTTGTAACTAGAGCACCTATCTATTCAATAAAGCTTCTACTTCTTCGTCAGAAAGATCGTTAACTGTTAGGAATAGTTCTGCTGTTGTTGTGATGATTGCGCGTTGCTCTTCATCTTGAAACAGGAACGCTGCTAGGCTGGCAATCGTAGGATACGCAAAAAGATGCTTGAGAGGAAGCTCTAGCGGGAAAATATCCTGGATACGTGCGACCAGTTGGATAGCTCGCAGGGAATGCCCACCAATTTCAAAGAAATTATCCTCGATGCCAACCTGCACAATATGCAGCACATCGCACCAAATCCCAACCAGGATCTCCTCAAAAGGCGTGCGAGGCGGCACATGTGCTTCTGTACCCTCCTGGTGGTTACGTGCGGGGGCAGGCAACGCACGTCTGTTGATTTTGCCGCTGGTAGTAAGTGGGAACTGTTCAAGGAAGATATAACTAGTGGGTAGCATATACGTTGGTAGATGCTCACCTAAAAACCGTCGTAGCTCTGCCGAAGATATAGCTGGCTGGTTGCTTACAAGGTAGGCCACTAAGCATTTGTCACCTGCAATATCTTCTCTTACCAGGACGACGCTTTCAACAATCCCAGGATGCTGAAGCAGTCTGCTTTCAATTTCACCTAGTTCAATGCGATAGCCGCGAATCTTCACCTGTTGATCGTTCCGTCCAACATAGAGAAGATTTCCGTCTGCTAGATAGCGGGCCAGATCCCCTGTCCGATACAACCTGCTGCCAACTGGACCGTAGGGATTGGGGATAAAGCACTCGGCAGTCAAAGCAGGCCGGTTGAGATAGCCGCGAGCCAGTCCCTCACCAGCTAGGTAGATCTCACCCAGTGCGCCAAGCGGAACCGGTTGTAACTGCTGGTCCAGAACATACGCCTGGAGGTTGGCGATTGGACGCCCGATTGGTGTCTGGTGCTGATGGGGATCTTCTGCCTCCGTTGGAGTATAAAGGATGGCTGTAATCGTGGTTTCGGTTGGCCCATACGTATTACTCCACTGGATCTGCGGGCCAGCAAACTGGAGCCAACGCTGATAGTGAGCAGGCTGGACCGCCTCGCCACCCACGATCACCAAGCGTAATGAAGCAGGCAAAGGTACCTCTGCCGGAGAGAGGTGAGTAACCCATTGATGCCAGTAGGCCGTCGGCAAATCGAGCACAGTTAGACGCTCTTGCGTAATAAAGCGGTGAAACATCTCTGCCGAAGCGGGTAAATCCTCTGGTCGCAAAACCAGCGTGGCTCCACTCAGCCAAGTTGGATAAAGTTCTTCTCCTGCTGCATCAAAGCTCAGTGAGGCAAACTGAAGGACGCGGTCGCTCTCATCTAGCGTGTACTGCTTGACGATAGCCTGGCTATGATTGGTCAGGGAACGATGAGTGACTAGCACCCCCTTGGGCTGGCCTGTCGAACCAGAGGTATAGATAATATAGGCCGCGTTCTCCTCTGTCGTCAGGTGGACTGGATTTGTTCTTGCCATCGGAGCGAAAAGTTCTTGGCTGGCATCGAGACAGACAACCGTGCCATGATAGTCAGGGAGAAACGGCAGCAGAGCCGTCTGCGTCAGCAAAATGGGGGTTTGGGCATCGGCCAGAATCCACCCACAACGCTCTTGAGGGGAAGCAGGATCTACCGGCAAATATGCCCCGCCAGCTTTTAAAATCCCCAGCACACCGATTATCAAGTCAAGCGAACGTTCCAAATAGAGACCGACTGGCACCTCAGGAGCCACCCCAAGCTGGCGTAAATAATGCGCAACCTGATTAGCTCGCTGATTCAGTTCTTCGTAGGTCAGCGCAGTGCCTGCAAACTCTACAGCTGATCGCAGAGGCGAGCGGGCAACCTGCGCCTCAAACAATGTCTGGATACAGCCATGTTGCTGCTCAACGTCGTTGGTACTGTTCCACACGGAAAGCATATGTTGACTTTCATCTGTGGTCAGCAGGGGAAAAGTAGATAAACGCCTCGCCGGGTCTTGGACAACTGCTTCCAACAGGCGTTGGAAGTGAACACTCAGGCGCTGAATCGTTGCTGCATCGAAGAGATCCACATTGTATTCAAAAAAGCCGCAGATTTCTGTGGCATCTTCCACGTTCAGAAACAGATCAAATTTGGCAGTCTGCGTTTCCATCTCAATGCGCTCAACACTCAGACCAGTAAGCTCCTTTGCCTCTGAGGGGGTATTCTGCAAAATAAAATGGACTTGTAAAGGAGGCACGCGGCTTACAGCTCGTTCAAAAGGCGCTTCTTGGTGTGCAAAAGCGGCCAGTGAGACATTACAAACTCTTTTGAGTAATTCCTGAAACGTAGGATCGCCGGAGAGATCAGTGCGCAAGATCAACGTATTGACAAAAAAGCCTACAATTGGCTCTAGCTCAGGCAGCATGCGATTCGCAATCGAGGTACCGATCACTAGATCGTCCTGACCCGTATAGCGATACAATACCATCTGGAAAGTCGCTAGGATTGTCATAAACAGCGTGACATGCTCTTGCTCGCACAAGACACGCAGTTGCTCACTCAACGCTCTGGAGATCTGGAAATGCTGTGTTTCACCACAGAACGTTTGCAGGTCTGGGCGTGCTCGATTGGTGGGCAACTCCAAGTAAGGAGGAGCGTCTTCTAACTGCTGTTTCCAATACGCAAGCTGGCGTTCCAGTTCCGGGCCTTGCAGGTTTTGTTGTTGCCAGTACGCATAGTCGCCATACTGGAAAGCCAGTTCTGGCAAAGGCGAGGGTTTTTGAGCCAGAAAAGCCTCGTATAACACCACAATTTCCTGGAGGATAAGTCCGATGGACCAGCCATCTGAAATAATATGATGCTGGGTGAGCACTAGCAGATAATCTGCTGTATCCAACTGCAGCAAAAGCACACGTACTAAAGGTCCCACGGCTAGTTGGAAGGGCACCTGAGCTTGCTTGGCCGCCATCTGGAACGCCTCGTTTTCCCTCTGGCTTTCAGGCAAGGTGGAAAGATCGTGTACGGAAAAATCGATGGGGCTGGGCTGACCAATATGCTGGAAAGGGATGCCATCTCGACTTTCAAACGTGGTACGCCACGTTTCATGTCGCCTGACGAGTTCATTGAGACATTGCTCAAGGACTGGGATATGCAACGGACCACGCACACGCATGACGATGGGAATCGTATACGTCGCACTCCCCGGCTCCAGTTGATCCAGAAACCAGAGGCGTTGTTGTGCAAAGGTCGTTGGCGCAAATTCTGTCTCTGGTCGCTTTGGCAGGGTGACAACGGCAGCATTACCACGTAGGCGTTTTTCCAGCAAAGCTTGTTTCGCCGGTGAAAATGGTGAGCGTGGTTGTTCTAGTGTATCTTTTGTTGGCATATCCGCTTCTCTCTTTCCTCTAGTCTGTGAGCACAGGTACTTAATACTGCCCTAGTGATCCCTGCATTTTGGCATGGCGTTCGCAAATACCATAGGCAAAACAGCCTATAGCGAGATATACTGACGAGTTAACAATGAGCCAGATCATGCTCCCGTTGTTCCACGCGGTAAGCAACGATTGGTGTTGTAGGACCACATTGCGCATCACGAAAATGCCCTGAGTGATAGGTAACGTTTGGGCGAAAAGGTACAACCACTGCGGGAAGTGATTGATCGGGAGCAAGGAACCAGTCAGAAACAGGAGCACATTCTGGATCAAATCCGCCAGAGTGTCTACCTGTTTAAAAACGAGTGCGGCCCCAGCAAGGGCAAGGGCGAAACCAAACAGGCCCACCATAATGAGCGCGAAAACGATCAGACCTTCCCAAGTAAAGGGGAAATGAATACCCAGAGGTGTAGCGATCAGGATGGTAGGGAGGATCACAATGACTGTTGTCATAAGTAGCATGACGAACATACGCGCGAGCAAAACCCATTCCGGGCGAGCCGGACTCATATAGATCTGCTCCAGCGTTCCAATTTGTGCCTCTCCCAGCATATCTGCGCTAGTATTAGTAATCACCAAACGGGCATAATACCACACGGTATAGCCTAGCAGCATCGAGGTGATCTGCTCAGGATGATACTGGCCGCCATCAATGAGAAAGGTAGCCCCCACAAAGATCAAGATCATCATGAAAATTTGCGTGAAAACGTTTGATTTATAATCGAGGGTGATTAGCCAACGTTTGCGAATCTCATTGTACAGAATGAGAGAGAAGCTCATGGGTTTCTCCTTGTTTGTCCTCGGTAATCATTTGAATGAAAACTTCTTCCAAGTTTGGCTCGATCTGGTCAACAGAGAGCAAAGGCAGATTCAGAGCACGCAACTGGCTGAGCAGTGTATAGAGGTCCATCGGGTCTTCAATGGTACCCACAAGCAGCGTCTCGTCTTGTTTGTATGTACAGGACATTCCCTCAGGCATGTCGAGAAGCTGGTTATCTATATGGCCCTTGACGCGTAGTTGGTACGTGTCCTTGTGAAAGGCGAGCAAATCCGCCAGAGGTTGATCCGCTAGAAGTCTGCCTTTGCGGATAATTGCGACCCGGTCGCATAGCTCTTCGGCCATGTCCAACTGATGGGTCGTTAAGACGACCGTTCTCCCTTGCTCTTTCGCCAGTTTTTTGACCCACTCTTTGACGGTTGCGGCAGCCTCTACGTCGAGTCCTAGTGTTGGCTCGTCCAGCAAGACAATCGGCGGATTGGCTACGAGAGCACAGGCAATGGCAACTTTTTGTTGCATACCGCGTGAATATGTACGGATCAGATCATTTCTACGCTCCCAAAGACCCAGTTCTTCCAGCAATCTTTCGGCTTCAGTCTTCAGCCTAGAACCTGAGAAATTTTTGAGTCGCCCAAAGTACATCACGTTTTCTAGGGCACTCAGTCGCCAGTAAATATTGCGGGTGCCTTCCAGGACGGCCCCAATCTGTTGCATGGATTGTTTGCGTTGAGAGCGAACATCATAGCCATTCAGATGGACACTCCCAGTATCGGGGGTGATCAGCCCACAAATCATTTTAATCGTGGTCGTTTTGCCAGCACCATTTGAGCCGAGAAAGCCAAAGACCTGGCCACGCGGGATCGAGAGATTAACATGCTCAACGGCTGTCAACCACTTCTTTTTTCCACGAATACGGTACTTTTTATTGAGGTCAATGATCTCAATAGCCGGACAGGATTGGATGTCGTTCATATCTGTGCTCCACATTCCATTCTGATTTACTCTTCCGTGAGAACACTGGCATAATCGGGAAATGCTTGTATTTGACTCAGGTCATGCTCAAAAACAATAAAGTTTCCGTCTTGTTTCACCTGTTTAAAACCGCCAAAGCGGTAAGTCACCAGCATTACCCGATTACGCTCAGTGCTGACGAATTCGGCCTGAAAACGCACCCCCTGCTTTTTTGCTAGGCCCATAAGGTAATTAACCATAATTGTGCCAACGCCACGCGACATAACCCGGCAGGACATCAGTAGTAACTTCAGGGTCCAAATCTCTGGTTGACACTCGATGAGTGCAAGGCCAATTTTTCCATAGGTGCCATAGCGATCTTCCAGACTGGCAATAAAGAGCTTATGCGTATCAGACTGACGAAAAGCGTTCAATTCCTCGTACGAATACGTATACCCGGTCGAGTTCAACTGATGGGTCCGCACCGTTAGCTCTTCGGCTCGCTGCAAATCATCCTCGCATGCCAGATTGATTGTAAAAGCCATGTGCAGTGTGGCCAAAAATTGCTCATCTGGCCCCTCATAGTCTTTTTCGGCCTGATTGCGCTCGATATCCGCGAGGTACATCGCTCTGCGCCTAGCAGAATCTTCTGTCAGAAAACGTGGTTTCATCGCTGGTAGGTCGATGATGTGAGGCCCATCATAGCTATCAATACACAAAACTTCAGGGATCTGGAAAGTGACTTCATCGCGTTCAAACGGTTGGTCATCGACGAAGGCAATTGTGTCGATCCCTATATTAATCAGGCGTGCAATTTCGCGGATTGAAACAGCCTTGGAGTTCCAGTTGATCTGTGGATAGAGGAAATACTGGCTGATTCCCAATTGCTCCAGCTTTGCCATCGCCGTTTCATAGGTATTTTTGCTGGCGATGGAGTGCAGAATACCCCGACTATCCAGCACTTTGATGACATCAATCATCGTTTCACGCAGTACAACCCGCTCATCTTCCAGGAGTACCCCATCCCATAGGGTATTATCGAGATCCCAGACGACACATTTAATAGATTTTTGCTTCATATGCTCATTTTTAAGCACACTCGTTTGGTCTAGCGCCATTTTGCTCCTCCTTTGCTCGCTAAAAGGCTTCAGGTATTGGATGCGTATGCCTGGTACGCATATGCGGCTAGCGTAATTTGCTGAATCTGGGTACTGCCCTCGATGACTTCCATCACCACGGTATCTCGCAAGTAACGTTGGACATCATATTCCTGACTACAGCCATTGGCACCGTGAATTTGTACCGCATCACGAGCGGCATTGCTCGCAGCGATAGAGGCAAAATATTTTGCGATCCAGGTGGCCATGATGGTCGTTGGATCACCAATATCCTTCAAATATCCTGCCTGATAACACAACAAACGAGCCGCCTGGACATTGGTCAGCATGTTGGTAATCATTTGTTGGATCAACTGGTGCTCTTTCAAATAGACGCCGAACTGCTTGCGCTGACTTGAGTAGCGTAGAGATGCATCGAGACAGGCTTGAGTGATACCCACACAACCCCAGGCGACGGTATAACGACCGATATCTAAGGCTGAAGTGGCCACCGCAGCCAAACCAAAGCCTCGGCCCCCAACCAAGTTTTCTGTAGGGATATGACAATCCTGGAGATGAATTTCCGCTAGCATTGAAGCATGGGTGCCCAAAATCCCGCTCAAGGGTTTGATACACACTCCTGGTGTGTTTCTTTCAACCAGAAAAGCGGAGATTTTGCCATCGTAGCGGGCAAAGATCAAATAGAGATCCGCTATCTGTCCATAGGTCGTCCATTTTTTTATGCCATTCAGAACATATCCGTCTTCGCAGAGGGTAGCCGTCGTTTCAACGCTCTGGGCATCACTGCCAACATTTGGCTCGCTCAGGCCAAAAGCACCGATGACTTCACCTGTTGCTAGGCGGGGCAGCCACAACTCCTTGAGATGAAGCTTGCCCCACCTGAGAATCGCGTGAATAACCATGCTATGGACGGTTAGTAAACTTCTGATTGAAGAGCATCCCCGGCCTAGCTCCTCAGACAGGAGACCAAAGGTAATCATATCCATCTCGGCCCCCGCATACTCGCGCGGGGCCAGAGCGCCTAAATACCCCGCACGAGCCACTTTCCGAATAAGTTCCGGAGGAGTGATACCCTCTTGATCGTAAGCATTGGCCTTAGGCGCAATCTCCTCTTCTACAAAAGCTTTGAATGCTGCCTGATCCTTTTTCTGCTGGGCCGTTAATTCAATTTTCATCTGATCTCATCTCCAGTCGCCAATGACCGGCTCTGGTTGCAATGCACACACGCTCTGTCACGATGCGAGACGCTTTTAGTCATGCGCAGAGGAAACGGTTGCTGTTTTGCCCTGGATCAACGTAGCCATAGCCTGGATTGATCTGAAATTATCGATATCCAGGTCTTCATCCTCAACTTTCAGACTAAATTCCTTTTCGATAAAAAGGACCAGTTGCATGGCAAACAGGGAGTTGACAAAGCCTAGTGCAAAAATGTCCTGCTCATCCTCCAGTTCGACGTTTTGAAAAAATTTGGCCAGGAAGTTCCTAATAGCTGTCTGAATCGTGGTTTCCATTGTTCAATACTCCTTCTGCTGTTCTGTTCAAAAATGATCGCAACTGACATGTCCGTAAACATGCCGGAAAAAGATTTACTTGTAGGTATAAAAGCCTTGACCGCTTTTACGTCCGTATAAGCCAGCATCTACCATCTTTTTTAATAGCGGGCATGGACGGTATTTGCTGTCGTTGTAGCTCTCGTAGAGCACATCTACGGAATAGAGGATCGTATCCAGGCCGATCAAATCGGCGGTTTCCAGTGGCCCCATCGGATGACCAAAGCAGGATTTAAAGATGTGATCGACCTCTTCCGCCGTGGCAACCTGGTCCTGGACCAGATAGACCGCTTCGTTGACGGTCAGCATCAGGACGCGATTCGAAACAAATCCCGGCATATCATTGACCACAATGCCTTCTTTGCCCATACTGGCTAAGAGAGCTTTGGTGGTCGCGATGGTCTCTGTAGAGGTGTGATATCCGCGAATCACCTCTACGGTGTTTTTCATGGGAACAGGATTCATAAAATGTGTCCCGATGACTTGCTTCGGGCGCGTCGTGACTGAGCCAACACGGGTGATAGAGATAGCAGATGTATTCACAGCGAAAATGATCTCTGGCCGACAGATGGAATCAATTTGCTTGTAAATTTCCTTCTTAATCTCCCATTTCTCAGTTGCATTCTCAATCACAAAGTCCACATCAGCGAATAGGCCATATTCCTGCGTAAATGTGATACGCTTGAGAATGGTTTCGCTACTCTCCTGCTCCGATTTCTTCGCCAACATGCGTTGGAGACGGATATTCCTGGTAATTTCTTCCCTAGCCCGTTCAAGAATGGCTGCTGAAATATCCACAAGGATGACGTTGTACCCTGTTTGGGCTAGGTTCTGCGCCACACCAACGCCCATAACACCGCTACCTATCACGCCTACTGTTCGAATGCTCATACCTTTTTCCTTCTTTCTTAGCCTAGTATCTGAACCAAAAATCAAGCAATAATCTACACGGTGGATACGATACGTGTTGCACTTATATCAATAATTTTGCCTCTTCTTCATCGAGTTGCTCGATCTCTTCGATAATCATGGCCTCGATCAAGCTGGCTAACTCGGCGACAGTCGGCCCCTCAAAAAGCTTGATGAGAGGAATATTCACCTGGAACATCTGGCGCAAGCGCGAAATAAGTTGCATTCCAAGCAGCGAATGCCCATGGAGTTGGAAAAAATTGTCATGAATACCGATCTGCTCAAACCCCAAGAGCAATTGCCAGATCTCAACGATTTTCTGCTCAGTCGGGTTTGACGGTGGTACATAAGCAGTCGAGAGCTTTGGTCTTCTGGGATGCTGCCCTGTTGATCCAGCATGTACAACAATCTCTGCCTTTGCCTGTAGCCATTGCAGGAAACGAGCGTGTATATTGCCAGTTGAAGCGATAATATTTGGCCAGCGGCAAGAGATGATGCGTGAGAAAACATCCACTCCCTCTTCAGGCGTCATCACATACGTAGAAGCCGTAGGGCTAAAAAACGGCTGCTCATTGGCGCTTGTTTGCCAGTGATCCCAACTGACGCTTATCCATGGCGTTGTTGAGGTCTGGCTCTGTTTATATGCAAAGGTATGGAGGAACTGGCTGGTCGCGGCATCGACCACACAGCCTGGATCGCCCCAAACACCTGCGAGTGAAGAACACAGAAGACAAAAGTCGAGTGTGATCCCTTGTAGGGCTTGTGCTAGAGCAAAGAGACCCTGAACCTGCTGAAAATAGGCCGCATAGTCCGCTTGCTCGATGTCCTGAATTATCTGGAGTTCCGCGTTACCCGCCAGTAGCAGAACCCCCCGTAGTGAGTCAGATTGTTGAATCTGCTCAACAATCTGCTGAATCTGCTCTGCATCAGCGAGGTTTGCCTGCGAAACCTGAACCTGCGCCCCCAGCCTCTCCAACTTTTGGAGGCGCCGAATGATGCCACTGACGTGCTCGTCCTGTGAATGGTTTGCTAGCCAAGTAGACCACTCCTCATTGGCCGGGAAAGGGGAACTATCGACAAACACTAGTCTAGCTTGCATAGTGGCTAGGTGCTCGGCCAGCAACAGGCCAATCTCTCCCAAACCACCGATCAGGAGATACACGCCTTTGTTCCGCAAGACGAGGGTCGCTGGCTGTTCGACACGTACAGGAGCATAGCCCTGTACCCAGCGCGTATGCCCCTGATAGGCCACGGTCAGATTTTGCAGATCATTCAGTTCCCTGATTTTAAGGGGGGAAGTCAGACATTCTGCCGCCAGATCCTCGATCAGATGCGTATTGGCCCAATTGAGAGTCTCCACACCAGCCAAATCGATACTCTGGCAGGTGAGCATCGGATATTCCTGGTTGAGAACTTTGCAGGCTCCCACAATAGGAGCTTTCTCAGGACGCAGAAACTCCATACCAGTCACCGCCTGAATATGGTTTGAGAGCACGATGAGATGCATGGGCGCGTCAGGGAAAGATTGCCCGATTGCCTTGGCCAAGCAGAGCAGGCTGGAGAACCCCTGTGCTTGCCGCTCCTGAAAATAGGCCAGAAGAGAAGGGATAGCCTCATCTGTTGTCACGCTCCAACAATGCAAAAGCGAGTTGGGGATGTGTCCAACATTGCCTAATTCTTTGAAGAGCGCACGGTAATCGTCGCTCACGTCTGGCCTCACAGTAAAACCATTCTCGCTGTGCTGGGCAAAGGCTTTGCCTACTTCTACGCGAATGATCGTACATTCTTCCTGTTCCAAGCGCTGAGCAACCCGCTCACCAATACCGCAGGGATCAACAAAAACCAGGCAACAGTGTTTCGCATGCTGCTTCTTGTTTGGCAACGGCGGTGGGAGGGTTGGTAACCAGTAGGGTAAGACGTACCAGTTTGCCCGATCTGCCTCTTTGGTAGGCACAGTAAAGTTCCGACGAACGGTACTACGATTTGCAGGATCGTCGATCCAGTAACGTTGGCGTTCAAAAGCATAGGTGGGGAGTACCACCCGCAAACGCTGCTCCTGGGCTGCGAGACACTTCCAATCAATAGTCACACCAGCTAACCAGAGATGTCCAACGGCGACTAAGAGCGACGCCTGGTCAGAGTGCAATGGAGAGAGCGAGATAATCGGAGCATGCTGTTCCGGACTATACGCTGGGTGCTGCTTCACCAACGAACTGAGCACTTCTCCAGTTCCTACTTCCAACAAAACACGTGCTTGGTCCTGTAGCAACAGTTCTATATCCCTGGCCTCAAAAACAGGCTGGTTCGTTTGCTGCATCCAGTACGCGGGACTGGTTGCCTGCTCTGTGGTCAACCAGGTGCCACTCATCGGTGAGAGACAGGGAATCTGTGGCGCGTGCAGTTGGATCGTGCTCAGCCAGCTACGCAGGGAAACATCCCCAGCCAGTGATGTAACGGAGAATCGAGACTCTGCTTTGGTATCTGGCTCGACCATCAACTGGCTCTGGTGTGCCACAAGGGTCAAGGCATCTTCCAGTGAGAACACCCCAGCCAAGCAGGCCGCAACATACTCCCCTGTACCAATCCCAAACAGAGCTTGTGGACAAATATGCCATTCTATGAGCAAACGGGCCAGAGCATATTCGACAATGAAAAGGGTGAGGTGCTTCAACTCCGGCTGGAGTATTTCCGTTACAAACTCGTCTGCCTGCTCTGGCAACAACAGAGCCTGGAGATCCTGCTTGAGATGTGTTTGCAAAAAGTGGCAACACTGAGCGACGGCTTCACGAAACTGAGGTTCTTGCCTTGACAGGTTTTGAGCCATCTCCAGACTGACAGTGCTCGAAAAGACAAAGGTTACTGTGCGGTCTCGATGCTCCTGATCGGTGAAGAGTTCCTGCTGCTGTTCCAGAGCTACGCACGCCTCCTCAGCAGTTCGTGCAAGGATACATTGCCGGTAATTGAAAGCGCAGCGTCCTATTTGCAAGGTATAGGCTACATCAGCGAGCGATTGTTCTGGATACGCTTTAAGATGCGCAACGAGGTTGCTATTTGCCTGTTGGAGCGACCATGCAGATTTGGCTGAAAGCGGGAACAATTGCCAGGAGCGTCTAGCACTGCCAGATTCACGTTTCGGCCCTTCCTCAAGCACCAGATGAACATTAGTTCCACCCAAACCAAAAGAATTTATGCCGGCGCGGCGCGGCGTTTGCAGGCGCGGCCAAGGAGCCAGTTTTGTATTGATATAAAAAGGGCTATTGCGTATATCCATTTCTGGGCTGGGCTGCTCATAATGCAACTGTGGTGGTAGCTGGCCGTGATCCATGGCCAGGATAGTTTTAATGACGCCGGCTGCGCCTGAGGCCCGATCCAGATGACCAACATTCGGTTTGAGAGAACTAATGGCACAAAATCTTTTTTTCTGTGTTTTGCTAGCAAAAGCCTTGGTCATGGCAGCTATTTCGATAGCATCCCCCAACCGGGTACCTGTGCCATTGGTCTCAAGATATCCAATCGTCTCTGGGTGGATGCCCGCGTAGCTTAGTGCGCTGGCAATCACAGATGCCTGTCCATCCAGGCCGGGGGCTGTATAACTGACCCGCTGACTGCCATCATTATTCATAGCAGACCCTCGGATAATCGCAGCAATATGGTCACCATCGGCGAGGGCATCCTGCAAACGTTTGAGCGCGACAACGGCAGCACCATTGCTTAAAACACTGCCCTGCGCTCTGGCGTCAAAGGGTCGGCAGAACCCATCAGGGGAAACGATTTTCCCTTCTTCGTAAAAATACCCTTTCTTCTGGAGAGAATTGAGCGCAACGCCCCCTGCAACCGCCAGATCACATTCGTAGTTCAGCAAACTCTGACAGGCTAGGTGTACGCCCACCAGTGAGGTTGAGCAGAACGACTGCACCGACACGCTCGGCCCTTTCAGGTTGAGTTTGTACGAGATCAGCGTGGCCAGCACATCCATTTCCTGACCGAGACTCATCTGAAATTCACTCATAGACTGTGAGAGTTCAGGTGTAGCCTTGAGATGATGCAAGAGATAGTTTTTATAACCGCTACCGGCAAAAATGCCAATTAAACCACTAAAGGTTGTGATATCATAGCCAGCCATCTCCACAGCTTCCCAGACACATTCTAGAAAAATGCGGAACTGTGGGTCCAAAACCTCAGCCTCTCTAGGACTAAACCCAAAGAAGGATGCATCGAAGTTCTCAATATTCTCTAAAACAGCACCAGCTCTGACATAATTTGGCTGCGCCAGATCTTCAGATGAAACTCCTGCTGCTAGGAGTTCTTCAGCAGAATATTGCCTGATCGCGCTGACTTTATTCGCTAGATTTTGCCAGAAATGCTCAAGTGAACTGGCCCCTGGAAAACGCCCGGCCATGCCTACGATTGCCAAGGCTGTGTTATATTCAGAGGAATAAAGTGCATTATTCATCATCGTCCTTCTCTGTTAGCGGGCTTCCTGTTGCGCTGTGATCTTAGAATGCTGCTTGCTCACCTTGCTATTCTGCGCGGGTAAACAGCTTAATTGCTCTTTTGTACGCTCTCGCGATGAGTGAAAGTGCCTTTTTGTCCATGTAGAGTGGACTTCTCGGCTGCTTTCACTCACCGGATTGTAAACAGGGCTAATTCCCTACATGTACGCGTTGCTGAAGACTCTCGCGGCGTCTAGCACTGCGCTCGTCCAACTCGTCTGTCGTCTCAGGCGCTTTACTCTTCTCGATATACGCTGCCAGCGTGCTGACGGTAGGCGCTTCGTAGAGCACATAGCCTGGCAACGTTTGCAACTGCAGCGTCTTTCTCATACGAGACATGAGATCGATGCCCAGGAGCGAGTTGCCCCCCAATTCAAAGAAATTGTCATTGATGCCAACTGGCTCGATGCCTAGAAGCATTTCCCAGAGAGACGCGATGGTCTGTTCCATTTCGTTTCTGGGAACCACATAGGAGCTAGCCAGCGACGGACGTGGATGCTTCTCTTGGCTGCTCCAGTGCTTTTCTGCTTGTTCGAGCATGGTTGCGGCAGAGAACGCCCTGGAATTGACGAGCACTTGCAGAAATTCCTGCGTTGAGACATATATCTGAGGGACCGGTTGCCCCATCACGCGCAGCATCGAGTCGCTACCATCCTCAAACGTCATGCCGAACATTTTGCGATGGGCTCTGAAATGGGCCTGGGTATCCTTGTCGTAGCCTTCCAGGAATTCTTCCCAGCCATTCCACATCCATTCACCCCAGTTGATCGAGATTACCTTGCGGTCGAGTCGGTTGGCATTGCGTTGAGCATATACATCCATAAATGCATTGGCTGAACAGTAGTCTACTTGGCCAGGTCCACCCCCGATTGCCGAAGTGACCGAGGAGAACAACACGATGAAATCGATTGGCACATCTGCCAGCAGATGATCAAGAACGATGGTGCCATTCACTTTGGGGGTAAAGACTCCCTCGATATGTTCACGTGTTTTTAACTGCATCATACCCACGCCTGGAACACCAGCGGCATGGATAACACCGTTTAATTGACCAAAGGTTGCCAGCGTCTGCTCGATCACCGCACGCATTTGCTCCTCATTTGCAACATCTCCGACCAGTGGCAGGATCTGGGCTCCCAGATCTTCCTCTATGCGGCGGATAGTGTGCAGTTGCCTGCCCAAATGCTTATCGTCCTCATCGTGCGTTTCCCGTAGCGCAGCCCATTCTTCCCGTGGTGGCATACCTGAACGTCCCACCAGGACGATTCGGGCGTGCGGGGCCGTGCGAGCCAAACGTTCAGCCATACCAAGGCCAACCCCACCCATACCTCCAGTGACCAGATAGACCCCTCCTTCCCGTAGAGGCATATCAGGATGCGCAATGTCCTTGCACTCCAGGGGAGTTGACTCAAAGGCTTGTTCCCAACGGCTGTGCCCACGAAAAGCAATAATCGGGTTTGTAGGAGTCGTGGTCAGTTCTTCAACCAGGAAACGTAGCGTGCTTCTTTCTTCCCGAACTGCTTCCTGAAACACGATATCAATGCTTCTCACACGAATGGAGACAAATTCCTGCGCGACCACCAAGCTAAAACCTGTAATCAGGGCTTTCTCCGGGCACACGGTCTCGCTGCCAGAGATATTCTGCAGATAGTTTGTAACGATACTGATATCGCAGGTATCCATGCCGAGGGTTCCCAATGACTGGACCAGATTAAGCAAGCTATAGAAGCCTCGCTCCAGCATTTGATCGACAATCTCCTGACTCATAGTCAGCGAAGGTTCCTCAGTCAGTGTCCAACAATGCACGATTCTGGTAGGATTTTTACCCTGGTCGCGTAGATCCTGCAGCAATAGTTCATAGTCATCGCGCTGATCGGGATGGACGCTAAAGGTAGTATCGTCATACTTGACAAAGCTGCTACCTCGCGTGACCGTGATGATCTGTTGCTCTTTTTCTCTGAGTGCTTGGGCGATCCGCTCGCTAATGCCATACTCATCAGCAAAAATGAGCCAGCTCGTCCCATTTTCCAGATACGTATTTGCAGCATCGGGTAACTTGGGTAAAGATTTTTTCCAGGTGGGCAAATAGTGCCAATCGGCAACATTGCGTAGGAGCGGCGGCTCTCCATCAAAATCATCCTGAAAGTTCGCCGTGTGGATGCGAGTCGGTACATACTTTTCTGGCCCCAACCAGTATCGTCTGCGCTCAAAAGGGTACGTAGGCAGCACGATTTTGAGCCGTTGCTCGTGGCTATAAAAGCCTTTCCAATCGACGCTCACCCCCGCCAGCCATAAGCGCCCAAGCATGGTCAGCACGCAGGCGTAATCGGGCTGACGATCATTCAGCGCAGGCAACAGCGAGAGAACCAAGTGCCAGTGCTCACGCGAGCTAGCCGGGTGTTGTTTGACGAACGATGAAAGTGATTGACCCATGCCCACTTCTACAAGCGCACGCTCTGGCTTTTGTAAAAGTTCCTCGATGCCTTGTGCAAAGTAAACTGTCTGGCACATATGCTGTGCCCAGTACTCCGGGTCGGTCGCTTGCTGATCGGTGATCCAGGTGCCTGTCACATTCGAAATGTAGGGGGTATGCGGTTTCTGCAATGTGATTGTGCGCATCAAGGCAGTGAGCGGTTCGCGGACCTGATCCAGCATCTTCGAGTGGAAGGCATGTGTTGTCTCAACCCGTCGGCAGGCAATTTCCTGCTCTTCTAACCGAATCTCTAACTCCTTGATGGCCTCGGCGGGACCGGCGAGCACGCAGGCATTCGGACCATTGACAATCGCCAAGCTGATCTTTTCGGTCAGATAGGCCTGCACAGTCTCTTCTGGCTGAGCTACTATCAGCATTACGCCTTCTGGTTGCTCCGCAATCAACTGCGCCCGGCGTGCCACCACTGTCAAGGCATCCTCCAATGAAAGTACCCCAGCCAGACAGGCTGCGACATACTCACCCACACTGTACCCTAACATAGCCTGAGGATGAATGCCCCACTCGATCAGCATCTGTGCTAGTGCATACTCGACAATAAAAACCGCTGGCTGAGCAATGGCTGTCTGCCGGAGCTGATCGGTTTCCTCAGACGTGGCTTGCGAACTTGGCCTGAGCATGGCGCGGAAATCGACTTTGCCAGATTGGAGTGCTGGTGCATCGCGCTCGCTGGTCAGCAAAGCATGCAAATCTAAATCGAACGTGGTCTTCAAGAAATGACAGCAGGAATCGATGGTCTCCCGAAAGCGGGGTTCATGGATATAGAGATCGTGGGCCATGCCCTTATATTGCTCACCCACGCCGGGGAAAAGGAAAGCCACCTCACGATCCCGGCGGGCGTCATGTAAGGTAATGGCTCGTGTGGACGCTTGGTCCTCAATCGCTTCCACTGCGCTGGCAGAATCCTGGCAAAGGATCATACGGCGATGATTAAATACCGTGCGCCCCGTCTGGAGCGTGTAGGCAATATCTGCTAGCGACTCTGCGGTATGCTCTTGCAGATGGACTCCGAGATTACTGTTGGCTAACGGGAGAGCCGTGTCTGTTTTCGTAGAAAGAAGCAGCAATTGCCAGGGTCGCGAGGAACTACCCGGCTTGCGCTGAGGAGCTTCTTCAAGGATAACCTGGGCATTGGAGCCACCGACTCCAAAGGAGTTGACACTGGCTCGGCGTGGCGAGCCAGTGTCAGGCCAGGGAGTCAGAACAGTATTGACAAAAAACGGACTATTATCGAGATCCAAATCCGGGTTGGGTTCTTCGTAATTCAGACTGGGAGGGATCAGGCGATGCTGTAGCGACAGCGCGGTTTTGATCAGGCCAGTCACGCCAGAAGCTCGATCTAAATGTCCAATATTGGGTTTGATCGAGCCGATAGCGCAAAAGCCTTTTTTCTGCGTGCCCGCGCGAAAAGCTTTGATCATTGCGGCAACTTCGACGGCGTCGCCCAGTTCTGTCGCGGTGCCATGTGCTTCGATGTAGGAGATACTTTCCGGTTCGACGCCCGCGTTCGCCATCGCTTCCGCCATCACGCCAGATTGTCCATCTAGGCCAGGGGCAGTATAGCTGACACG
>JBDTBU010000246.1:0-55092 GCA_039923935.1 Ktedonobacteraceae bacterium
CTGGCGAGGTCATTCCACAGGTTGTTAAGCCCGTAGTCGAGCGCCGCACAGGCAGCGAGGAAGTCTATCGCCTGCCTGACAACTGCCCCGTCTGCGAAACGCCAATTGTGCGTACAGAAGACGTAGCCATGGCCTATTGCCCTAACGCCTCTTGTCCAGCACGCCTACTGGAAAGCCTCAAACATTTTGTCTCAAAGGGCGCAATGGATATCGAGAACATCGGCGATCAAATGTGTGCGCAACTCGTTGAGGCCGATTTGGTGAAAAGCTTCCCCGATTTCTACGCGTTGACTCGCGAACAATTGCTGGGGCTTGAGGGTATCAAGGAGAAGAGCGCCGACAATATGCTCAAGGCACTTGAGGCGAGCAAGCAGCGTCCACTGGCGCGTCTGCTCTTTGCGCTAAACATTCGCCATGTAGGCACGAAGACTGCGCAATTGACAGCCCTGCATTTCGGGCATGTCGATACACTCATAGCCGCCAGTGAAGAAGAGATCATCAACATTCCCGGCATTGGACCGATCAGCGGGCAGAGCATCTACACTTGGTTCCAGGAAGACGAGAATCGCCAGTTAATTGAACGGCTCAAGCAGGCCGGGCTAAACGTGGAAGAGGAGCAGAAGATCAGTGAAGGCCCCCTGGCCGGGCAGACCTTCCTGCTTACCGGACGCCTGACCAACATGTCACGACCAGCCGCAGAAGATCAGTTGAAGAAACTGGGTGGCGAAATCGCCTCTGGTGTCAGCAAGAACCTAAGCCACCTGATCGTAGGCGAAGACGCCGGCTCCAAGCTGGCTAAAGCGCAAAAGGTTGGTGTACCGATTCACGATGAGCAGTGGTTAGTTGAGTTGTTGCAGGAACATACAGAGAAATAAACACTTGCTTGCAGAGAAGGACGGACTACTTCGTGGGTGCGAAGCAGTCCGTCTAGACTTTATCCATGTGTTTGCTAGGTTTTGTTTTCTTCCAGGTCGCCGGAGAGCAAAATGGTATTTCCGTCAGGGTCATTTATCATTGCAAAATACATCCCGATGGAGGTTTCGTAGGGAGCGCGGCGGCTCTGGTAGCCGAAATCGGTAAGTTCAGTGTACTTTGCGTCCACAGCGTCCCGCGTCTTCACATAGAACTCAAGGACAGAGCCGTAGTTATCTGATGCTTCCATGTGCCCTGAATTATCCTTCTTGGCGAAACTGGGGTCCCAACGAGAAGGTTTGGAGTCTAAAAAGAAGGTCAACCCACTCCCCATCTTGACTTCGACATGCGTCCGTTCTGCGCCCCCTTCGGGGATGGCAAGGCCAAGCCGCCGATAGAATTCCAGTGATTTGCCCATATCCTGAACGACCAAGCCCAGCATGTAGAGTTCGAGTGCCATGATACACGGTCCTTTCACGGCAAAAATGGTTAAGGTCTGCTGTGCGTCGCCAGCTCAACAGACCCTTCACTTATATAATCGCAAAAACGCGCTTTTTGTTACATGTTTTTAGACGAATTTCATCTCTACGAAGCGACCTCGCAGAGTATTCACCTGTGCTTTGACGTTTTTGCCCTGGATGGCGTCGTGCATCAGTTGCGCTAGCTCGCCCATAGCCCGCTCGTCCATGCCGAAGCGCGTCATTTCGGGCACGCCCACACGCAGGCCGGAGGGGTTGCGCGGATCGGCATCGCCTGGCAGCATGTTGTAGTTGACGATGATATCGTTGGCCTCTAGACGTTTAGCCACTTCGACGCCGCCACCTGCGTGGGCGACGTTGACAGCGATCTGGTGGCTCTGCGTGTAGCCAAAGTCGCGAGCCTCGACGGGTGTGCCCAACGTGTCCAGACTCTTGCCGAGTGCTTGGGCGTTGCGTACGATCTGCACCGCATACGCACGTCCGTACTTCTGCATCTCACGCGTAGCCACAACCAGAGCGGGCAACGTGTTGAGATGGTGGTTGCTGGACGAGCCGGGGAAGACGCCACGGTCAGCAGCAGGCCAGAACTTCTTCTCACCTTCAGGGTCGAGGTTGCCCAGAATCACGCCGCGTTGGGGACCGGGGAAGGTCTTATGTGTGCTGCCCGTCAACCAAGTCGCGCCCTGGTGCAACGGGTCTTGGAACTGTCCGCCAGCAATCAAACCCAACACATGCGCACCATCGTAAAGCAAAGGAATATTTTTGGTTTTGCAGAAGGCTGCGATCTCTTCAACTGGCTCTGGGAAGAGGAAGAGACTCTTGCCCAGAATGACCATCTGCGGGGCAGATTGCTCGATCAGTTCGATGGTTTTGGCCGTGTCCACATGGTAGTGGTCGGGTGTCAGCGGCAAATAGTGCAGGTTCACGGACTTATCGCTGCCAAGCTTGAGCACCTGGCCGCGATTCTGGATGCGGCGTCCGAACACGCCCACAGGCCCGTGGCTGATATGGCCGCCAGCGTCGGTTGCATTGGCAATAACAGTGTCGCCACCGCGCAACCAGCCCAATGCGATAGCCGTGTTGGCTGCGTTGCCGCTGATCGGACGCACATCGGCCTGACGCGCCCCGAACAACGCCTTGATCTCGTATTCGGCCAACAACTCGATCTGATCTATGTGGCCTGTACCCTGGTAGTAACGGTTGACCTGCTCGCCCTGGTTGGGATGTCCTTCGGCGTAGCGGCCCATAAAATCGGAAACCTGCACGCGGCGTACAGCCTCACTGGGCGTATTCTCGCTGGCGATCAGGTTGATGGTTTGTGTCTGACGCCAGGTCTGGGCCTGGGCCAAAATATGTTCAATGTCAGAAATATCAACAGTCATAGCGGTCTGCTCCCTTATCTTGTAGTGGCCAAAAGATGCTGCTCATACACAGCCAATGCCGACGCTTTTCCGCCGCGCTACGTTGCGGATGGAGCACAGTACGCAGGCACTTTTCTGGCACGCGGGTAGAGTGAAAAATACGCTCTCAGTATAACACACAAAAACCCACGAGGGATGCACCGTAGGAACAGCAACCAAGCAGAGAATAAGCCGTAAAACCCAGCAACAATCAAGAAAAAGGGCAGTGAGATGGAACGACTATGCATGAGGATGAACGGAAATTGGAGATTGCATTTGATTTGTACCACTACAATCCGTCTTTTTATGGTAGAATAAATCATTGTCATACACGTAAGCCAAACAGCTATTGGATACGCTTGGAATCTTGGCTTATGTAGAGTCGGAACATGGAGGTTTTATGAAGAAATCCGTTTCCCGTCTGCTTTATCTGCTGTCGATACTCCTATACATCGCAGCGATTGTGGTGTTCTATATTGGCGCTTCTGGCGGCAACATGAGCGATTTTAACGCACTTGTCGCTTCTGGTCATTTGTTCGTCGCTACTGACATGGCCAATTCTGGACTCACTGCTCTTGGAGCACTGCTTTTCCTCATTGCGGGTCTGCTGTTTCTGATTGCCTGGATCGGAGCGCTGATCAAGACTGCCCGGTTGGGCCGCTGGGGCTGGTTTATTTGTTTGTTGCTTTTCAGCGGAATTTCCCTGCTGATCTACATTTTTGCTGGTCCCACCGCTCGTGCGAATCAATCTGCGAGCGCACAATATTCGCCTCGCTAGTTGACAATGCGTTAAGCGTAACAGCGGGCAGGACAAGGGTGAACGGTGTCCTGCCCTCCGCTACACGCAGTTTGCCAGCGCCTGAACTAGTTGCCCTCATGGAGTATTGTTGGCAATGTGTGGTCTTTGGAAAAAAACTTGATAGAGACGGAATTCACACAGTGGCGGGTATCTTTCGCGTTCAAATGCTCGCCCATAAAAACATGGCCTAAGTGACCGCCACAATTGGCACACTGAATCTCAGTCCGGCTTCCATCGGCGTCGGGAACGCGTTTGACCGCGTGAGGATAATTTTCGTCAAAGCTGGGCCAACCACAGCCAGCATCAAACTTGCTTTTCGATGAGAAGAGCGGCGCATTACAACGCCGACAAAGAAACGTCCCATCCTGATAAAAATCTTCGTATTCACCGCTAAACGGTGCTTCAGTGTCTTTATTAAGGATAACACGCTTTTCTTCGGGAGTTAATGTATTCATTGTTCTTTCCTTTCACTCACGTTTACGCGGCAACGCTCTCGTCTATCTATAGTAGCACATCTAGATGACGACGGCCAAGCAAGAGAGGCTGACAGATCTTTCAAGCAGAGGATTGTGCGGTGATCTACTGCAATTCGCGCTCCACAACGCTGATGCTGCTTGGTCGTTTGCTGTCGTCGAGATCAAGCATCAGCGTAATTAGTCTGACCAACCGTTCTGGCAAGGTGGGAACCAGCGATTGTAACGGCGGGAAACGGAATGGCGACTCTGATGGCTCATAGCCGGAAAGGAGTTCGTAGAGGGTCGCACCCAAACTGTATATGTCGGAGCGTACGGTGGTTTGCGCTCGTCCAAATTGTTCTGGCGGCGAGTAACCCATCGATCCATAATAGGCGGTATCCTTGGCCTGTCCAGGCTTGAAATGACGCGCAATGCCGAAATCGACTAGGTAAATATGCCCATCCGGGGTGCGCATGATATTACTTGGTTTCAGGTCACGGAAAATAATCGGCGGTTGGTGGGTGTGCAGATAGTTCAAGACATCGCACAAGGCCCGCCCAATGTGCAGCACTTCCGCCAGCGGCAGTCGATGGTTCTGGGCATGAGATATGTAATGCTCTAACGTCTCACCCTGGATAAAGCTCATAACCAGATACCAGTGCCCTGCCTCCTCAAAATAATCATAAATACTCGGCAAGTTGGGGTGTTGCAGACCAGCAAGCATGTACGCTTCGATTTTAAAAGCTTCGACTGCGCCCTGCACCTCTTGCGCTGACAACTTGCCCTGGCTCATCTCTTTGACGGCAACCAGACGGTTTCCCAGCAATGTATCCTGAGCCATATAGACAGCACCCATGCCGCCTTTCCCTACGGATTGCAGCATTCGGTAACGCTGCTTAAGCAAGCCTTGTGCTGGGGATTGGCCTGGAGAGGGTTGAGCTGCTGGCAGTCGCACGGGAGGAGGCGGCGTTGTAGGAGCGGTACGTACAGTTGACGCAGCCGATGCAGCATTAGGTTTCACAAACATATGCCCACAGAAGAAGCAAGAGGTATCACTTGCCGGAATTTGTACGCCACAGTTGGGACAAGTAATCATCGAATTAGCCATTACGAATGCTACTCCTTTTGCCGACCTCATTAGACAATGCGTCGATGTCGCTGAAGCAAACCACGCGGAACACCATCTCGACTTGAATTTCGGCCTGGCCCGCTATCACCGCCTATCCTACCACTCGGTATGAGCAGAGATCAAGCACAGCAGCACAAAGCATTGGAATACGTCTCGCTTAGTCCGCTTTCACTTTCGCCAGACCCGGCACCATGGCAGCGATCATCAGCGTCACGACCACACACAGCAAGCCGCCACTGACAACAGAGACCATCGGTGAGAAGAGGCCGCCAACAAGGCCGGATTCAAACTGACCAAGCATAGGGCCACCGATCACAAACATAGCGTTCACCGAACTGATGCGTCCGCGAAACTCGTCAGGCGTGCTGAGTTGGATAATCAGGCCGCGCAAAATCATACTCACCATGTCCGCAGCACCAGCGCCAGCCAGGAAAAACACACCAAGCCAGAGAGGATTAGGGAAAAAGCCAAAGGCAGTAATACATAAACCCCAAACGACAATTGCGAGTGTCACAGCGAAACCCTGGCGCTTGATACGCGCAAACAGTCCGGTAAAAGGAGCCAGCAAGACCGCACCAATGCTGGTCGCGGCGAGCAGGATGCCGAGTCCCTGCGGGCCAATATGCATAATATCCTGGGCATAGACTGGTAGCAGGGCGCGTGGTGAGCCAAAGAAATTGGCGCAAAAGTCCAGCGTGAGCACTGCCAAGATAATCGGATGGTCACGCAAAAAGCTCATGCCAGCAAATAACGCGCCAAAGCCAGCCTGGGCGCGTTTTTCCACAGGCACACGCGGCACAACCATCAACAGCAACGAACCTACCACGACCAAATAAGAGATCACATCAAACCAGTAGGTATTTGCCAGACCCAACCAGGCAATCGCAAAGCCGCCCGCCGTGGGACCAACGATAAACGTGAGTTGCATCATAACTGAGTTTAACGAGAGCGCGTTGGCAATCTGCTCACGCTTCACCAAGGTGGGAATAATGGCCTGACGCGTGGGAAAATCGAACGAAGAGACGGTTGAGCTTAATAGAATGACACCATAGATAATGGGCAGGTTGATCACTTGCAGGTTGGTACAAAAAGCCAGAGCCGTTGAAAAACACATCATAATCAGATTCACGATGATAAGCATCTTGCGCCGGTCCAGCACATCGGCCAGTACACCGCCCACCAGCGAGAAGAGCAAACGCGGAATAGCCTGCATCAGACCAATCACGCCGAGGGCCACCACCGAATGGGTCAGGATATACACTTGCCAGGCTATGGCTACAACTTGCATCTGTGTTCCCGCAGACGAAATCAACTGCCCCCAGAAGAGCAGAGAATAGTCGCGATTGCGCAAAGCGCTCCACGGCCCAAGCGTATTTTTGGGAGCAACAACAGCATTTTCTGGCACAATGCCACGTACGGCTACTGCAGAAACAAGGGGTTTTCGCGGTTCAGTTTTCATAAATAAGCTCTACCTGCTGAAAGCATATGCTGTCAGGTGCTACAAGAATCTCTGCAAAATGGCACCAGACAGAGGCGAATATACTTGTGAGAGTATATCACTTTTTGCAAGTAAACACGAAAAATATTAGGTCGTTGAGGGTGAGGGTAGCACAATCACTTCCTGGCCGGGGTTGAGCGTGATGTTTACATCGTCGGCGCTGGTGACTAACGCGTTATTGACAAAGATTTTGACATGACTACGCACGCGGCCCTCGGCTGTGCACAAACGTTCCCAAATACTGGGATGTTGACGCGCCAATTCAGCCAGCAACCCATCTAGGGTCGTGGCTTCTAGGAAAATCTGGCTTTTGCCGCCACTATAGGCGCTCAATGTTGAGGGCAGGCGCAAGGTTATTGTTCCTTGTTTTGGCTCATGCATGTTCACAAATCGTCTCCAGCCGCGTAGGTATTTGCGTTCGCTAACGAGAAGTATACGCCTTCATCTGAACGCTGGCAAGTTTTTGACAGTCATTTTAGAAAGAGAAAGTGAGCGTGATGTAACGGGCGTTCGCCCATTATACCACGCTCACTGCTTAGGGGATACAGGGTTCAAATGCTTAGAACTGCGATGCTTTTGCAGCAGTTCCAGTAAAGTCAGGAGTCAAGGCTTTGATATCCGTTGGTTGTGTGGCATCGATGGCAAAAACCACCGAATCACGGGTTGGGACGCGACTGTTTGGGTCCGCCGACGAACCATAGTTCACCGGAGGCAACAGTCCGCCAAGATCAACGTTTTTCAATGACTCAAACGCTTTGAGGAGGCCATCACGGCTGATATCGTTGTTCGCAAACGCTTGTTTCAGGACAGCATAGGTCACTTTGGCATAGGTGTAGCCAGCCTGGAAGAAGGCATCTGGTTTCTGGGTTGGAGCATATTTCGCGACATCTGCGAGCAATTGCACCATACCAGGTGCGCTTGTGTCGCCCCAGACAGGGCCCTGACCCATGACCCAGGCTTTGCTCATCAATGGTGCCAGCGCGGGCACAGCCATCAATGGTGTTGCAAATGCTGGGCTTTGCAGAATCCACTGTGGGGTATAGCCCAGTGCTGCCGCCGTACCAATGATGCCACCAGTTGCGCCAGGAATAGAGGTTAGGAAGACATATTTCGCGCCAGCGGCCTTCAACTGTAAAACCTGCGCAGTGAATTTCGTATCGGTAGCCCCATACGATGCCTGACCTACATCATTCAAACCATAGGCAGCAATCGCTTCCTTATAGCCTGTCAGACCATCCTGACCATATTCATCATTTTGATAAATAATGCCGGTGGCAGGATGTGCTACGTGAAGCGTGTTAACCACATAGTCAAAAGCGTTCTCGACCTGGAGCCGATAGGGAGTACCAGCTAGCATAAGATACTTCTCGCGAGCCAGGGCAGAAGAGAGGGTCGCGGCTGATACTAGCATATGATCGGCGCTGGCCTGGTCTTTGATAGCAAACGTGGTAGGTGTGCCCAGACTATCCGCAATCATCAGCACTTGGTTGTGGATCTCATTGTAGTGCGTCACTTCGAGCTGCGGATTATACTGAGTATCCTTTTCCACAAATTTGATCTGGTAGCCACCAATGCCCCCTTGGCCATTGATCCCGGCAAAGAACGTCTTGACACCATTTGCCAGGGGAATACCGATCAAGTCAGCAATAGCACCCCCCGACTGGGGAGAGAGAATACCCAGTGTGATAGTTTTGGCCGTGTTATCTACACCAGGGCCAGTCTTAAGCGCACTTGGGCCACTGCTCGCAGCGTTGCTTGCACATCCGGTGAGGATGAACAAAAATACGAGGATGACCGATAGCAGGCATGAAAGCGGTTTTGTTTTCGCAAACATGTGTGACTCCTCTTCGTAGTACGTACATTACATCAATCAAGAATAAAGACACTTTTCCATCTGCTGGATGTTATACTTCACCCACCTGATGGACAGGTTATACCTGCTCACCAATGGCGAATGTCGGATTTCCAGCAGCCCGTCAGGAAACAGAGCTAGATGGTAGATCAGTGATCTCAGCCGGGTCACCTCCTTCTTCTGAAGTACGAAATCTACGGGTCCACATTTGGCCCCGGCGTGCTAGCCCAACCAAGCCGCCCGGCTCAAAAAGCAGGAAGGCAATAATCAGCAGACCATAGATAAGAGCGCTCAGTTCGCCACTATGCAGGCCACCAGAGGTAGTACTTGCAGGGAGCAATGAGAAATGGTCGATCACCTGCGGCAACCCGAAGACAAACGCTGCACCTAGGATAGACCCCCAGACACTGCCAACGCCGCCAACAATAATGGCCGCAACGAACTGGATCGAAAGGACCAAATCCCAAGAACCGGGGACATAGTAACTGGTATAGGAGGCCAGCAACGCACCTGCGATACCTGCCAAGAAGGAGGATAAGATAAACGCGCCCATCTTCGCTTCAAACAGGTTGACCCCCATAATCATTGCCCCAGTTTCATTATCACGCACTGCCTGGAAAGCACGTCCTGCGCGTGAACGCATCACGTTGTATACAAAAAAGGCGGCGAGCACAAGCACCAGGAGAATCAGCAGGAAATACTGCTGCCCCGGCGTGAGCACCAAACCCAGAAAGGTGTTTTGTTGAGAAATGGCAGCGTCACCAAAAGCTGGCACAGGGAAGTTACGTCCTTGCGGGCCACCTGTAAAACTGCGTGCATTCCTGAAAATATACTGCCCAATAAAAACCAGGCCGAGCGTAACGATACCCAGGTAAAAGCCTTTTAGACGCAGTGCGGTTGGGCCAACCAGCGCTCCAGCTAGCGCGGCGACAATACCAGCTGCCGGTAGCCAGATGAGGAAGGACAGGTTATAGCCCAGCGGGGAAAGTGGAGAACTCGGTGACGTGCCTCCCAGTACAGCCGCAGTATACGCGCCAACCGCCATAAAAACTGCGTGTCCCAACGAAACCTGACCAGTATAGCCAGATAGCACATTCAACCCTAACGCTGCAATCGCCGCAATCAACGTGTAATTGACAATCGAGAACCAGTCATCGGTTGCAAAGATGAAGAAGAGGGCAGTACTTGCCACAATCAGACCAGCTACAACCCAGCGGGAAGTGTTGCGAGAGTACCATGTAGAGACGGCCTGAGTGGTCGCAGCATCGTCTTTTGAGGAAGTAGACTTGGCGGCAGTTTTCATATTCGCTCTACCTTTCGTGTGCCAAAGAGGCCATAGGGGCGAATAAGTAGCACGAGAATCATGATTAGATAGGGCGTAATTTCATGAATCCCGCTCCCCAGGAAAGCGGCAGCATGACTTTCATAACCAGCAGTCAACTGCTCAGCTAGGCCAATAATAATCCCACCGACGACTGCACCACTAATCGAGTCGATACCACCCAGAATAATAGCCGGGAAAGCCAACAGTGCGATACCACCCAGTGCAGGATCGATAGTAATCGAATCAATCGCCAGGAATACCCCACCAATGGTGGCGATAGCGGCAGCGATTCCCCAGGCCAGCGCGTAGACGGTGCGAATGTTGATACCCACGACCAGGGCAGCTTCCTGGTCAAGCGCAGTCGCCCGCATAGCTAGCCCATAGCGGGTGTAGCGGAAAAAGTAAAAGAGCGCCGCACACAGCACTATGGTCACGCCAATTGTCCACAAGTCATTGGTTCCCAGATAGACTCCACCAATGGTGAAGCTGCTCGTAATACCAAATGGCGTGGCGGCAGGAAGCTCGTTCGACCCCCACGCCACAACCACACCAGTGCGCAAGAGCGTATCCAGGCCAATCGTAATCATGAGAATGGAAAAGACTGGACGCCCAATCATGCGCCGCAAGATCAGTCGCTCAAACACAAGGCTAACGAGCACAGTCCCGCCAATCCCGATCAAAAACGCCAGCAAAAACGGGAGATGCCATTCAAAGACACCTGCGTACACTAGATAGGTTCCGACGAGCAGCAGTTCGCCTTGGGCAAAGTTGATCACGTCACTGGCTTTGAAGATGATCGAAAAACCCAATCCGATCAGCGAGTAAATACATCCCAGCGCAATCCCGGCGAAGGCCAGTTGCAGAAAATATGCCATCTTTCACTCCTTTTGGCACATATTCTTTTGTGTGGTGAGTGTCGCGGCTACAGGCCATCGCACCCACCACACAAAACATCTGTAAAGCGCCACAAGCGCTTGAGAAAAGTCAGGTCTGGGTGAGCACTACCTCTCTTCGCTTGAAATGGATAAAGCGTCGGCGACTTCGTGGCTAAACTCTTCGCCCAGGTAGGCTTTAATGACATCGGGGTTGGCTTGAATTTCCTCTGGATCTCCCTGAGCAATCACACGCCCAAAATCGAGCACCATCACCTGATCTGCGATACCCATGACCAGCGCCATATCGTGCTCCACGAGAATCTGCGTGATGCCAAGTTGCTCTTTGATATCGAGAATCACGCCAGCGATATCCTCGGTTTCCCCCTGGCTCATGCCCGCAACTGGCTCATCCAGCAAAAGGAGTTTGGGTTCCAGAGCCAGAGCACGAGCAATATCAGCCCGCTTCTGCAAACCGTAGGGCAGACTGCCCAGGGGATGGTTTTGCCAGCGTTGGAGATCCAGTATCTCAAGCAAATGCTGACAATAGGCGCGGCTTTTCCGTTCTTCGCCGCGTGTAAAACCCCAATAGAGGCCACCGAGCAGGATACCACTGCGCATACGTATATGGCGACCCAACAGGAGATAATCCAGCACGGTTGTGGTGGGAAACTGCCCAAGGTTCTGGAAGGTGCGGGCAATACCCAGACGTGCGACCTGATGTGTTTTGAAGCGCAACAGATCCTGACCATCAAAGTGTACGCTCCCCTTGACCGGCTGATAAACGCGTGAGAGCACGTTGAATAACGAGGTTTTGCCCGCGCCATTGGGACCAATTACGGCGAACAAGGCACCGGGTTGCACCTGGAACGAAATATCCGCCAGTGCCGTGACACCCGCGAAGCGGACGGTGATCCCTTCCACCGCTAACAACGGCTGAGCACTGCTCTGGTGTGAATCTGATGCATGGTTCGCTAGCATGCTCTCACTCATAGCGCCCACTTCCTTTCGGGCCGTTGTTGAAGAACTGACCGTAAATTACTATGCTCACTCCCCTCGTGTAGGCCAAGATAAAACTTGCGTACACTTTCGTCCTGTAAGAGAACGCTGGCAGGTTGCGTCAACACAACACGTCCAGTTTCTAACACATAGCCCGTGTGAGCAACCGAAAGTGCCATTTGCGCGTTTTGTTCTACCAGTAATACGGCTGTGCCACTAGCATTGATCTCAGCAATGATGGAGCGAATCTGTTGCACCATAAATGGAGCCAGTCCAAGCGAAGGTTCGTCGAGCAAGAGCAATTTCGGATTGCTCATCAGACCCCGGCCAATAGCTAGCATCTGCTGCTCGCCACCTGACAAATAGCCCGCAGAACCCTTCAAGCGCTCACGTAACTGTGGAAATAGCTCCATCACCCGTTCATAAGCACGTCGCACACCTGCGGGATTACGTGAGGAAATAGCGCCACTGCGCAGATTCTCATCCACTGTCAAGTCCGCAAAGAGACGACGGCCCTCTAGAACCTGAGAAATGCCACGCTGTACAATTTGCGTGGCGTTTAACCGATCAATACGCTCACCATCAAAGAGGATGGCACCACGCACAAGACTGGCTCTGTGGATGTTGAGCAATCCGGAAATAGCACGCATGATGGTGGTTTTACCAGCCCCATTCGCTCCTAACAGTGCGACTACCGCTTTATCCGGAACCTCTAAAGAGACTCCCTGCACCGCAGGGACAATGTTGTGATACGTGACCGCGATATCCTGGAGATGCAGCATGATTCAACCCCCTAAATAATTCTCGTGGTGTGACTGTCTGCGCGAAGGATACCTGGAAAGCTGGGACAAATGCCCAGCACTACAAAGACAAAATCTATAGATGTAACTAACACTATATATTATTCCCATCTATTTAGCAAGAGCAAGATCAGGGTTTTTCCATAACAAAATACATACCTACACATAAGAGAATGGTTATCTGTGTACAAGCAAGCATCTATTATGAATGATAATTATCACAAATAGTACTATAGACTATACCTTTGTCATCCTGTAAGAATTCGAGCAAACAGTTTCTGAAATCACCTACCCAGCATCTCGCTCGCTTCTACACTCAGCCGCACAAGCTGTGCTAAGCCCTGGCCAATGGGCGGGACTACGAAATACTCTTGCAGCGTGTGTGCGTTCTCGCCGTGCGTGACGCCGACACAGACCGATGGGATATTCAGGCTGATGGGAATGTTGGCGTCGGTACTGGACGTGCCATAGCGCGGCTCGACACCCAGCCAGCGCAAGGTCTCGCCAGCAAGTTGGACCAGTGGATCAGAGAGGCTGCGTTGGCCGGCAGGTCGTTCGCCCAACACCTCAATCTCAACGCGCAGTCCCACGCCCACCCGCTGCTCGATCAGTGCCCGCGCCTGTTCAGCCAGATGATTGAGCGTTGCAACATCGGTTGAGCGCAGATCAAGCAGCGCCGAAGCTTCAGCAGCAATCGTATTCACGCTGGTCCCACCCTCGATAATCCCCACATTAAAGGTCGTCTTGGGACTCTGAGGCACCTGGAGATCAGCGATGGCCGCGATAATCTTGCCCAGGCCGTGAATGGCGCTGGGTGTGCCAAACGAGCCATAGGAGTGGCCACCGGGTCCGCGCACAGTGATACGCCAGCGTTTCGAGCCAACCGCACCATGGGTGATATAGCCCAGACCACCATCGATCACCAACACGCCGCCCAATTGCTCACGGTAACGTTCAACCGCAGTGCGTGCGCCCAGCAGGTTGCCCAAACCTTCTTCTCCTACATTCGCTACAGCGATGATATCCGTTACAGTCTGCAAACTCAGTTCATCCAGCAGATCAATCGTGTGCAGCATCGCAGCCACACTGACGCTATTATCGCTGATACCCGGCCCGTACAATTTATCACCTTCGCGTTTAATAACAATTGGCGTTGCAGCGGGAAAAACCGTATCAGTATGCGCGAGCAGCATCAGCAGAGGGCCGTGCTCTCTCGTACCACGCCGGGTGACGTAGACATTCCCCACGGCGTCGATCTCTGGTGTGTAGCCACGTTCCTGCCAAAGCGAGGCCACCAGACTAGCGCGTTCGTGCTCCTGCCCGGTAGGCGCGGGCACCTCGCAAATGCGCTGAGCCAGACTGGCAACCGCCTCAATATGCGTAGTAGCCGCCGTTCGTACCTGTTCCAGGATAGTGAGAGAAAGTGACATCGCTTATGCCTCCTGTAACGCTTGAGCGTAGACCAGCGGATCAACATTGCCACCGCTGACGATACAACAGACACGCTTGCCAGCAAATCGTTCTGGATGGGCCAGCACCGCGCCCAATGCCAGCGCACCCGTTGGCTCAACTTTGAGATTGAGCGCGAAATAGGCGCGTAACGCAGCCATTGTGACGGGATCAGGCACTTCAAGAATCTCAGCAACGCCTTGACGCAGAATTTCCCAGTTGAGGTCGCCCAAACTGAGCGTTCTGGCACCATCGGCAACCGTGAGTGATTCCTGCTCGTTGCGAACGATATGCCCAGCGTGCAATGAACGTGCAGCATCGTTGGCGAGCTGCGGCTCCGCACCAATAATCTCTGTGCGTGCGTGCAGATGATCGCGAGCGACAACCAGGCCCGAACACAGACCGCCACCACCGACGGGCACGACCAACATATCGAAGTCTGCCGCGTTGAGGATCTCCTGACCCAGCGTTGAGTTGCCAGCGACGACACGATAATCGTCATAGGCGTGCGCCTGAAACGCCCCCTTTTGCTCAACTAGCAACTGCTGGACGCGTTCAGCTCGACTGATCTTGCTGGTATCGATCAGGTCAGCGATGCCGCCATAGCCCTGCACTGCCGCAATTTTAACGCGTGCCGAGGTCGCAGGCATAACAACTGTGCAGGTCTTGCCAAGCAGTTGACTGGCATACGCCACCGCCTGGCCAAAGTTGCCCGACGAGGCCGCCACAACGCGTTGCTGAGGGATGTTGGAAAGCAGGTGGTAGGCGGCGCGAAACTTAAAGCTCCCAGTGTGCTGGAACGTCTCGCTGGCAATGGTCAGTTCGCAGCCCAGACGCGCTGAAAGGGCGGGATCTGGCAAAAGAAACGTCGGACGGAGATGGCGAGGCAACGTCTCCCAAACCGAGTTAATGTAGTCTGAGGTGAGTTCTGGCGCAGTCGTATAGTTAGGCATCGTGTGAAAACTCCAAAGCGTAAATTTGTTAGAAAGATATCTCCCGTATTGTATCATGCCACAATGAGTAGGCGAGCGACTGCTTTTCTGGTAGAATGATACAGACAGAGAACAAAACTGGTTTGGGAAAGAAAGTGAATGGATAACATGGAGCCTGATACTCGTTCGGTGCGCGAGAAGATTCGTGCCGCTGCCGTGCAGCTTTTTGCTGAGATGGGCTATCACGCGGCCCCATTGCGTGATATCGCCAGCCTAGCTGGAATTCAGGCCGCGAGTATTTACTATTATTACCCCAGCAAACAAGCCCTGCTCGTTGAGATCATGGATACCTACATGCGCCAATTGAACGCCAATATGGACCGCGTGCTGGCCCAGCCAAGCAGCATCCCAGCACGTCTCTACGAGGCTATCGCCAGCCATATTCGTCTACATACAACCTATAAAGCGGAATTTTTTATTATCGATACCGAAATGCGTGCACTGGAAGGCGCGAACCGCGAGCAAATCCTCGTCCTGCGCGATCAATACGAACATTCTCTGCAAGGATTGTTGCAGGAAGGTATGGAGCAGGGTATTTTACGCTCCAGCGATGTCAAAATCACCTCATATGCCGTCATTGCGATGTGTACAACCGTCTCGTCCTGGTTCCACTCACAGGGCCGTCTCACCGTCCAACAGGTCATCGATATCTACAGCCAGATTATCACCGAAGGACTGCTGGTAAAAGCAGAGACGCCTCAAACGCGAGAAGAATCAATTCGTCCGTAATAGCGCGTCACCCTCACACACTGGGTTCATCCCGCACCAGTGGCTACTGCAATTCCGGCTACTTCGTGACCGAACCCAGCAGGTGTCCGTTGAAGTAGCATGGGATAGCCTCGCCGTGGTAGCTCTGAGATTGGCGCCACAGGTCGTTGCTGCAACAATTTTAGGAGTTGTTTTATTGTCAGGAACCCCACGCCTGAAAGGGCGGGGCTTGCAGAGATGGGATGGTTCTCCATCCGTCTTCTTTACAAGCTCTCCCTGTCCAGACTCAGTTTGAGCGCAGTGTTTGGATACAATCAAGCATAGCTTAAGCTCTCTTAGGAGCGAAATAGGTACATGGATACGTCAACAGAGCGTGCAGAGAAGCAACCTCTTGTTCCGCACCTGGAGCGGAATAAGAGGTCGGTTGTTGTACTCGCATGTGTGGCTGTACTGATTTTCAGTCTTGTGGGAGGAAGTGTGTTTTGGTTAGTACGAGCAAACAATCTCATCTCTGGCCATGCAAACAAAAACCATATGCTTGCCGCCGCAACACTTTCACCAACATGGATACCTACCGTGATAACACCCCCTGCTGCAGCAACATTTTATGATACGTTTGTCAATAATGAGCATGGGTGGAGCCTTTCAGGCACCAATGGTGATTTACGTATTCTCACGAATAATCTCCTGATTCTGGCAAGCTTGAACCCAAATACCACGCTGATCGAAAGTGTCCCTACCAGTACTACCCTGAATAACTATGTTGTCAGCGTCGATTTCACACTGAACCAGGGCGATGCTCATGATAGCACAGGGCTGTACGTGCGCGGTGATAGTCATCTCGATCACGATTACCGCATCGATATTGCTGGAAATAAGACCGTTGACATAGCGAAAGAGTGGTTGGATAGCACACAGACGCCGCAAAGTACCATGCTCGTCTCTCCACAAACCACAAAATTGCTCAATCCTCCTGGCAAACCCAATACACTGACAGTCTTCCTGATTGATCAGACGATCACCGTCCTGCTCAACAATGTCACCCTGACAACTATTACCGACTCCGCGTATAGTAGCGGACAGGTTGCCTTGTTTGTGCAGCATGGAAACAACCCCAAAGGTGCAATCTTCTCCTTCAGTAGAGTCGAAATTGATCGCTTGGCCTCGCCGTTTGCGACTCCTGGACCGACGTTTCATCTGATCCCGAACAGTATCAACAACTGAATTTGTGGATTGTAGATTTGCATCAGAGCGACATAGGCTTTACAATAGATTCAGGAGCTTTTTGCAATAGAGCGAGCAATTTTGCATAAGAGCAAAGCTTTCCATCCTGCCAAAAAGGGCTGCTCTAAACGAACTCACAAACTCATCTTTTCTGGGACAAGAACCATAGAAGACCTTCGCCTCGCTTACCTTTCGGTGCAACGAGTGATTGGCTTTGAAGGTGTCACCAAAGGCATAGGAGGTCGAGAACTGGACAGACGGGCCAGACGCGTGTCGGCAAACAAAAACGTCGCAATCTTTGGCTCAGGAATAGCGGTGGCCTCCTGTGGCCTAATGTATTTTCCTATACGCATGATCTCTTACTCTCTTTTGAACGGAACAACTCACTACTCACTCCATCGGTGAGGTTTCTTGATGCAGATGGTCTCTCCCGTTCGTTCTCTCAAACTCTATCCTCCTGGCATCACCATTCAATCACCGCGAGGATGGTTTTCCTCACGAAAAAGTCACAGAGCGCGGATGTGTGGAAGGCAATGATCACTGTGATGGATTTGTGAGAGCGTTCACCCATGTGTGCTTTCTTTGTGACGCACTCTCGCTTATACTACAGACGAGAACTATTGTCGAGCCTTCTTTAGGGTCTGTAAACGGAAAGGGGAAGAGATGCCGCAGCGACCAGAAATGAGGGATCTCCTCCAGTGGCTCATTGCATTGAGCGAAAGAGAAAGAGAACAGTCTGAAGAGGTGCTCCCCGCAGAACTCCTGGCGACGGTTGGTCATGAATTTCGCGGTCCGTTGACCACGATTCAAGGCTACGCGACGACCCTGCTGCGCCAGGATCAGCAGCTTGCTCCGCAGGAGCGCCAAGACTTTCTTCAAGCCATCAGCGACGCGAGCACGCACTTAGGAAAACTTGTCAATCGTTTCTTGGAACTTGCACAGTTTGAGACCAACGCATTGCCTTTCGTCCCGGCTTCTGTCGATCTGGTGGCGCTCGCGCAAGAGGCCATCATTGCGGTACAGAAAACCAGACCTCACGCGCTCATCCTTACGCCCCCGCAACTGAACAGACGCTCGTCAGGAGAACAGCCAGAGGAGACACCCCACAGGGATGCATTAGCCGTTTCTGGAGATCGTCGTTGGCTTCGAACCATGCTGGACATCCTGCTGGAGAATGCCGTTGCGTACTCTCCGCAGGAGGGTCTGATCGAGGTGAGCATCGAACCAGCTGATCCCGTTTATCTTCGCACAGCGTTGAGTACATATTCCGGGCCAGACAATCACGTAGCGCTCATTCTTCCCGGCACATTTCAGGAGCACGAAGCACTGCTGGCGATTCGAGTGCGGGATCACGGCAGAGGTATTCCGCCAGAACAGCTGTCTCGTATTTTTCAGCGCTTTTACCGAGTGGATACCCGTCTCACGCGGGACGTGAATGGTCTAGGCCTGGGTCTGGCCCTCTGCAAAGCGATAGTTGCACTGCACCGAGGGATGCTCTGGGTTGAGAGTAGGATGGGAGTGGGGAGTACCTTTCATATCCTGCTTCCGCGCGAGGCCACAGCAACGATTAGAGAGATGGTATAACAATAGACAGAAGAGGATGGAAAACGAACATGACTGCCAGAAAAATACGCATTGTCACGGCTGATGATGATCCCCAATTGCTGCGACTCATCGCACGCAATCTCGAATTTGAGGGCTATGATGCCATCACTGCCAGCGATGGCGAGCAAGCACTGGAGCAGGTTGAGCGGGTGGCACCCGATCTGGTACTGTTGGATGTGATGATGCCAAAGATGGATGGCTTTACCGTGTGCCAGCGCGTGCGAGAATTCTCATCCGTGCCGATCATCATCATCACCGCACGTGGACAGGATCAGGACAAAGTCAAAGGACTGGACCTCGGGGCCGATGATTATCTGACCAAGCCTTTTAGCGTGGAGGAACTGCTGGCACGCGTTCGTGCAGCGTTGCGGCGTGCACAGTTCCTCTCCACTGACGCAGCGTCAGGACGGGCAACGACGACCACGGTGGGAGAACTGGTCATCGATTACGCCCAGCACCTGGCCATGCTTGCTGAGAAGGAACTGGTCCTCACCCCGACTGAATACCGACTTCTGGCCTATCTCGCACAGAATGTCGGGCGGGTGGTAACCCAGGATCTTTTGCTGGAGCACGTCTGGGGCGTGGACTATGTTGGCGAGAGCCATATGCTCCAGGTCAATGTGAACCGTATCCGGCGCAAGCTGGAAACCGACCCGGCTCACCCATGTTACCTCAAGACCAAAGTGGGCATTGGCTATGTGTTAACGGTGCCCACACCGACACAAAACGCACCGCACGAAACGTAAAAAAGTTCTGTGCGTTGAGGATATCACGGTTGCCAGGGGCTGAGCTCGTCCATGCGGCCACTTTTCACTGCAGGTTCGAGGGGGAGCGTCGTTATGAACGTCGATCCCACTCCTTCCGTTGATTCAAACCAGAGATGTCCTCCATGCTGCTCGACCAGGGCACGGCATAGATAGAGTCCCAAGCCGGTGCCACTGATCCCGGCAGCATGGGCATTGTCCGCACGCATGAAGCGCCCAAAGATGCGTGCCTGCTGATGCGCGGGAATCCCGATGCCCTCATCCTGTACCCGGATGTGCACCACAGCTTGGGTCACATCTCTTTCCAGCGTGACTTTGATCAATCCTCCCTGCGGACTGTATTTGATGGCGTTGGTGAACAGGTTGGTGAGCACTTGCTCAATACGCCGGGGATCAATCTGGGCTTCGATTCGTTTGGCGTTCGCGGAGCATGCCAGGTGGTGCCGGTTGGCCGTCTGCTGGAAGCGCTTGATCACACGTTCGGCCAGAGAAACCACGTCCGTGGTTGTGCGCTGCAAGGACAGCAGACCTGCCTGCAAACGGGAGATATCGAGCAGATCATCGGTCAGATCAGTCAGGCGGTCGGTTGCCTGGTCCAGATCCTGTAACATCTCTTGTTGCCATTCGGCAAGCGGCATTCCATGCCCCCGCGCTGTTTGCAGCAGCAGGGTTCCTACGGCACCTTTGAGAACAGCCAGTGGCTGGCGCAACTCATGGGCGGTAATGCCAATGAACTCCTCTTTGAAATACTCTGCCTCTTTGAGCAAGTGAACATCTTGATGAATCACGAGAGCTAGTCGCTCGCCCTTGCGTGGCGGTTTGCCACTTCCAGAATGCTTTGGCACGCCCAGGCTCCGCCAGTGGGGAGAGGTCAACGGCACCGCATTGACCAGGATAGGCATCGTGGTGCCCGAAGGCTGGCGGATCATCTCCTGGTATTGCAACACCGTTTCTCCAGCCAGCAGCGCGCGCATGGTGGCCCAGGCTTCCGAGGGGACCACGTGCCCCTGAGCATCAACAATGTGAATGTCGTGCTCCTCCAGAAACTCGTGCATCGGCTGTCCTACAGGCCACTCCGCGCCCCAAATGCTTGCGGTTGCGCGATTGGCCAACACTAAGCGAGCTTCTTGCCCATGCACCACAGAGATGCTACTGGGTACGATATCCAGCATCTGTTGCAAGAAGGTGCGTTGAGCAAGTGTCTCGGTGTGAGCGGCAGTTTGTGCCTGTTCCAGGAACCTCCGCTGGGTGATATCCCGATTAATCTCTAAGAGGGCTTTCGGTGCTCCTTGGGCGTCACGCATCAGGATCTGACGGCTTTCGACCACAACGGTGCGGCCATCACGCCGAGTCTGCACCAGTTCTCCTTCCCACTGGACCTCGCGTTCTAAGTGCGCCTCGACCGCTGCGCGGCTGATGGGAAAGCGCGTGTGGAGCAGGGTATGGCTGATGCGTCCCAGTGCCTCTTTTTCGCTCCACCCATAGAGTTCTTCCGCCCCACGGTTCCAAGAGAGTACCCGGCTCACCTGATCTCGCACCAGGATCGCATCATGGGCCAGATTGATGAGCGTGTTTTGCGCAACAAGCTGTTCCATCTGCTGCAACCGCTCACGTTCCAGCCGTCGTTGGGCAGTGACATTACGGATCGCTCCCACCACGTGAAGCGCCTGTTCCAGAAGGACAGGGCGTAAACTGATATCCACCGGAAATTCGCTGCCATCCTTGCGCCGCCCCACCAGATCGAGGCCGGCCCCCATCAGTCGAGGGCGAGGCGTGCTCACATAGCTGAGCCGATGCGCGACATGTGCCGCCCGGAAACGCTGAGGCAACAGCACTTCCAATGACTGGCTCTTTAGTACTTCTTGGCTGTATCCAAAGAGGATCGCTGCCTGTTCATTCACCAGGATGATGGTCCCCGCAGAATCGATAAGGACCAATGCATCGGGAGAGAAATGCAGGAGCGTTGTCACCTCTGCCATCGTGATGGGGGGAAGCAGGGCAAATGCTGTTGCCAGTTCGTCCTGGAGCGGTGTCTCCGCCATCGCCTGTTGTTCCAGGTTATGTTGTTCATGGCTCATTGAGGGTATCCTCCTTTTTGCGCAGCACCCAGGCGCACAGTCACTCCGAGAAACGCTCTGGTCTCATCGTATCATTTTTTCATTGCCAGTTTGAGAGCATGAGACGTGTGATCGTTCTGGGATAGTTCTTTCTCTGTCTGTGATGGGTATGTGAGAGGCAACGCCTATAATTCGAGGAGAAAAGACAAGATGTTGCCGGTCATAAATATTGACCATAATAAAAACGAGACGAGGTACATCCCCATGAATGATCAAACACCTCTGCCAGAAACGCCGACCCCACAGGTCGAAGATACGAAAGCTGAGCAAGGCAGTGCTCTTCTCTTCGACCTACATGCGCTCGCGCACTTCCGTGAAAACAGTCTTTCCACCCAGATTATATCAGATAGTGGCACCACACGCGTGGTACTCTTTGCCTTCAAAGCTGGACAGCAATTAAAAGAGCATCAGACCACCAGCCAAATTCTGGTGCAGGTCATTCGTGGCGATATCACCTTTACGACCCCAAGCGACAGTAAGAACATGCAAGCGGGTATGTTACTCCAACTGGAGGCCAGCATCTCTCATAGCATAGTCGCACAAACGGATGCTGTTGTCTTAGTGACCATGCTCCCAAGCCCAACCTACCACAGCCTGGAACAAGAGGTTTTCCAGGTACTGAAACTTCTGGTAACGCGCTCTCACAAAAACAGCTAACTACACTCCTTGGGAGTTCTCATCCAGCAAAACACCATGGACACTACGCTGCAGTGTCCATGGTGCCGATCCAGATCACAGCTTGAGGAACATCCTTTCCTTCTTTCATGCTGCCTTCATCTGCCAGCAAGCGCGGGCAATTTCCCACTCTTCCTCCGTATGCATGACCAGCACCCATACAGTAGAGCTGGCCCTGATCCCCAGAGGCGGCAGCATTCTTGCCCTCATTCAATGCGAGGCCGAGAAAACCAAAGCCATGGCAGACATGCTCGCGGATGTAGGGGCCATGCTCGCCCACGCCGCCAGTAAAGGTCAGGACATCGATGCCCTCTAGCGCGGCAATCATGGCTCCCAAATAGCACCGTATGCGGTAGATGTAGAGGTCCAGGGCCAACTGCGCCCGGTCATTGCCCTGCATACTCGCCTGCAAAATGGGACGCATATCCCCGGAGAGTTCAGAGATGCCTTTAAGGCCGGATTCGTGCTCAGGAATGTGTTCTAATGCTTTCGCTGTAGCCCCTTGCTCACGCTGCAGATAGAGCAGGATACCGGGGTCGATGGACCCACAGCGGCTTCCCATCATCAGCCCTTCCAGGGGCGTGAAGCCCTCATATAATCATCACTATCCTCCACTCTGGCTGTGCGCTGGCGTGTCGAGCAGCACAGCACGCACGCTCCGACGTGGCGTGGGAAGAGCAGGATCACCGTAGCCGATCCTGATCACAAGTTGGGGAAAATTCGCACCTCCAAGAACCTGGCAGAGTTGGGCACGCAACCTGGGGATCTCTATGGGTTGATTCACAAAAGACGTTTGCAGGCCGCTCGCGCACGCCTCCAGCAACACGCGCTCAACCGCCATGCCCGCTGCAAACCAATCGCCTGGCGTATCGGTAAAGGTTCCCAGCACAACCAGGACTGGCGCTCCGGCGGCAAGGTGTTGATCCCTCTCTTCTTCCGCTTTCTCACTCCCCAGATCAAAGGTACGCACAACCAGTGGACTGCCCTCCTCCGTATTCTGGGAACTTCCTCTAGGTCGAGCAGAGCCAGGTAAGCCGTCCACCGCACCGAGATCGCGGAGATGGAGCCACGGTGTCAATTCCTCGCGAAAGCTTCGCTGTGTCCACTGCTGCCAATCACCGTCTATGATGAGATCGGAAATGACCTTGCGCGTCGGCTCATCCTGGACGATCTGCAGCCAGGTGCCTTCTAGACCAGCCAGCGCCTGTATCCGGTCAAGGACGCTTTGAGGAATGGGGCGCATCTCAAAAAGGGACCGGTTGGTATGGCGCCCAAGGATGGCGGAAAACAGCCGATTCTCCTCGCTGGTCGGCGTCCATTTCGCGCCAAAACGGAAGCGAGCTAACAAGGTTGGCTTCTCCTGGTCATCGAAGAAGCATTCCATGCTTTCTCGCATGCCAAAATGCCGCACTGCCAGGCACAGATTGAGACAAGCCGCGCTACAGCTAATCAGGAGTTCACGGTCATCGGGATCGACCACGGGTAGCCGACGAGTATAATCCGCATAGAGTTCCACACGCTCGCCCTGAATGGAAAAAAGCCAGGGCTGCGTGTTATATTCAGACGGTGCGAGCAGCGCATAGTTCAGCAGAAAGCCCCATTGTTCTGCCGGGGTACCCGTTGTGGGAAAATCGGCTTCCTTGACCGTGTGTGGATCAGCAGTTAGCAACATTATCTCACTCTTCCTTTCTCTCTTCACTGGAACGGAACGTTTCGTACAAGAAGCGCCGTATCCTGGTCTTTCTGCCTACAAGCACCTTTCATCCAAAGCTGGCCAACCTGTTCGCCCTGCTTCCTGGCGGCACGTCCCCCTCGTGCGGGAGGAGCTTGGGCGACTCCAAAGAGCGGTGTCTTGCTGGTATCTATCATCTACCATTCTCTATCGGTTCTGTCTCTATTCAAGAAAAGGGTTCTCCTTCTTTGCGCTTGCTTCAATTGCTCAGCAGTGAGAATGGCTCCGTTGAGATTCGCCTCCCGCTGATCGACCGTGAGCCCGCGCTCAGCAATACTTGCACGTATCTCTGATAGCCCATGCTTTTCAAGGACATCATCACATAGCCACGAAAGAGAGTTTCTTCAAGTAACCCGGCTGCCAGCGCTGCTATCAGCCCCGCGAGTTTGAACCATGTGAGATCGAAGAAATGATGAGCGATCACAGGATTATTGAGCGCTGTGTATCCACTGTAGAGAAGAGCAATCCTTATGCCAAGGACGAATGCCCACCATCTAGTTGGTTGTCCCCACCCCAGATCACGTCGTGTTCTTCCCCGCTGGTGCAGTCGCCAGATGAGGAGTTCGAATGCGGCCAATTCACCAATGGTGGTCCCCAGGAGAATGATTGTCACAAACCGCTCAGGTGATCTATTCCAACCCAATGTGATGCTCAGGGTGATGGCCGCTGCTAAAGCGATACCGACCACCAGCAATACCAGGAGTAACGTAGCGATCAAGAGCCTCCAGGACTCACGGGGCAAATTAGGAGACGTTGTTGCCATGCTCTTTTTCTTTTCGTTTTCCCTGCTCACATGTCCGCTTCTCTGCCGTAAAACATGCTATCCTCACGCAATCCACCTTGTCCGCCGCCAATGCTACGATACTCGATAATGAGTTCGATGGGCGACGGAAAACGATCCTGTTCATTTCTTCTCTCTCTCGCTTTGAACCGTTTGGAAGTGAGCAAGATGGATGTCAGGTCTTCAACCCAAGATCCAGGCATCCACCTGTCTCCTCGCCTTTGATTAGCCGCGCAAAATCTGCTGCTTCTCGCGCTCAAACTCGTCATTGGTCAGGACACCAGAGTCGTGGAGTTTCCCCAATAACTGGAGTTGCGCCAGCGTGCCGTTGTCCGTGCTTCCCGCAGGTACAGACGTTGCAGGGGGTCCTTGATAAGGATATTGTGGTGGGTAGGGTGCCGGTTGCTGGGCAGAGTTGCTACCCGCCATATAGCCCAATCCCCCTGCCATCAACGTAGTCAACAGTGGAGAACCCATGCCTCCCATGCCCCATCGTCCCAATAATGGCATACCCATTCTTCTCATTCCAAATCCACCACCAAATCCTCTACCGTATCCACCAAATCCTCTGCCGCCGAAACCTCGGCCACCAAATCCGCCTCTAGGCATAGTGTTCTTCCTTTGCTGCAAGTTCCGCATGGACCTGCGTAATCGTCTCAGGAGGAACCATTCCCCCAGTGAAAAGGACTCCTCCAGCTTTACGGACCGCTTCCGCCAGACTGATGGTCCAGGTGTGCTCCAGCAAAACCACGATGGCTAATATCCCAGGCGGAATCTCACCCGCCAGGCGTTCAACATCCTGAGTGGTCAGCAATCCGGTGAAATGTTCCTGCAGGCCACCGTAGGGTTGCTGCTCTTCCTCGCTCAGTTCGTTGATTTCCTGTATCGTCACCGTGCCATCAACCGCTTTGCGGACAAACAGCAGGTCGATCACCCGGATGAGTCCATGCTCCTGAATGGCGTTGAGTTCCGGAAGGATCTCACTTGTGAGGTGCTGGTCTTGCAGACCGATCACCACGTATTCCAGTGAACCAATATCCATTTTTGTCGATTTCCTTTCCGTGTGCTCCATGAGACGGCTTCCTCAGTCGTCGATGGTCGCTCGCACGCGCTCTTCTTCCAACGATATAAAACCCCGCAGAATATGTGGGGCCACCTCCACCATCACATCGCTCTTTTACCCAGCGCTTCAGACGCTTCCTCTCTCCAGCCCACACGGGTAGATGCGTGCAGATCTCCGGTGTCAGTTGATGTGTTTTTTGCGGTGACTCTAAGGTGAACCGATTGAGCAGGTCTCACTTAGGTGAGCAGGGATGCTGGCTCAATGTCTGGTCTCTCTGACCGCCAAGCTGGATGCACCACCAGCAGCGGCAAGCGAGTCCCATCCAGTATCCGTTCGGCAATGCTGCCCAGTACCCAGCGTTCGATACCGCTGCGGCCATGGGTTGCCAGAGCAATCACATCGCACGGATTGTTACTCCCCATTTCCTCTGTCGCTGGTAATCCGTCTTCTGCTGTCCGAATGAGTGCATCCGCGACATCAGGACAGACTACCACAGACGTGGTAATCGTGAGATTCTCTTTTCCTTGAAGCGATTCCACTGCTGACTGAAGATACGTCTGCGCTACCGAGAGATCAAGCTGCCGGGCTTCGCTCAACGCCTCTGCCGCGTTTGATGGTTCGGGCAAGGGCACTACTTGTACCAGGTGAAACTCTCCCTTTTCCGGCATTGAGAGGGCTGTCGCCAGTGTCGCAGCCGGTACCAGCGTCGTTTCCGCGAGCGCTGATCCATCCAGTGCCACCAGAAGGCGCAGTGGACGCTGTCCCGCAGGATGCTGATTGTTCAGGATGCCGCTCGACTCACGCAAGACCAGTACGGACGCACGACTGTAGCGAATCACCTTCTGGGCAACGCTCCCCCACGCCCAACGTTTGAGACCTGTTTCCCCTCGACTACACATCACCACCAGGTCGATGTTCGCGCTCTCAATAGAGGAGAGAATCTGTTGAGGAACCGAGCCAACCACCACATGCGTCTCGACCGGAATACCTTGCAGTTCCTCTGCATGTTTTTTGTCACCCAGGTAGGCAGAGACCCTTTGATATTCCCTCTGAAACACGTCTTTCGGCACAGTAAGCAGAGGAGCAACGCGCAGCAGAAGCAGCGAACCGCCTGTGGCACGCGCGATACGGGCAGCTATCGGAAGAGCATTTTCCGCTCGCCCAGAACCATCCAGAGGAACCAGGATGTGCTGAAACATGAGTGAGTTCCTTTCTTCACACCGTTCATGTGTGAAAATCCAACGTTCAGAATGATTTCCCTTCTCAAAAAGAGGAGGAGAAGAGTAGATCAGCACTCATGTGCGTTCCCTGGTGACGATTATCCCGTATGTCTGATGTATGTTCCTGGAATGAGATCTTCCCCCGGACCCTCCTCAGTCGAAGACAGCACATGGAGCATCTCTTCTGTTGGGTTCACGACAAGCGTATTGGAAACGGAGCGCACGCCAGATACCCTGCGTGTGATGTCCTCTGCTGCCGCTTTCTGCTGCTCATTCTGGACAACACCGTGCAAGTGCACATGGCCTAAACGTGGATAGACCCCAATAGGGAGACCGTGCGTCCGTGGATCATGGCCTATTGCCATTGCCACAGTGTTCGCGAGCGTATCGTCGCCAATCAAGGCATTCTTGATCTCTCCCACCCCCTCTACACCCATCGCTTGATCCTGGATGATATCCCCATTCAGTGCGCTGGAAATATTGCCGGTCAGAGAGAGGACACCATCGAGCACGCGGATAGTCATACCCGTAAAATCGGTATGAAAGAAGCTCAAGCCAGACAGCCTCTCTTCGACCGCTTGTTGCAATTCGCGATCCGGATGATACTGTGGGAGCGTGTGCAATAGTGCTTCAGGAAGAGCAACTTTTACACGCCCCGTTTCTATCTGCGTCACATACTCCCCACGTAAAAGGCTCTCCTGGCCCGGTCGGAAATGATGTACGACAAGATAGGCCAGTTCTCCACTCTCAGGCTGGACTACAAAACTGTGTAAGTTCCCCCTTATCATAGCTTCACTTGTCGTCTCGGCCTCGACCACGCTTTTGCTATCGAGCAAGACTCCAAGAGGGGCTGCTTTCTTTGCAGATGCAGCAAGTTCAGCATAGGAGATAGCGAGCGTAATGCCATCCTCTGTCACACTTCCCACGTTCACAAAAGAGACAAAGGCGTTTCTTCCAAACAATCGTCCCAGCCTGACTCTGAGAGCGATGACGCGCTGGCGAACGGGATCGAACAGAACTCCTGTGAGCACACCAGCATCGCCGTCAGAGCAGCGTATGCTTTGCCCCCACTGGAAGTGGTGCAGTGCAGAAATCATAGCAACCCCCTTACAGGCTGAAAGAAGATGGGAGAGACACCAGCGGGAGAGCAAACAAGACCAACGGAACCATGTAGTCCCTTTGATAAAAGTGGGTTCTGCACGCGAGTTTCTACAAACAACGTGGTTGAAAAGGCATAATTCCTATTTTCAGCATCACAGTTGATACGGAGAATATTGGGCAAAAGTTTCTGATGAAATTGCCCTCTTTTTGCGCCTGATCTGCGAGAAAAAGCAAGGGCCAACCGCAAGCCGCACCAGCCTACCGTACCTTCGCAACTCGCACCGATTACCGCATCTTCGTCAGAATAACGCCTACATCAGAGAAGTGATCACGCTGGAGTCTCTTCCTGCTTGAAGCAGAAAGAGACCTTTTATCTGAAAAGGTCGCTTCCAATCCTGCTCCCACTCCCTGTAAAAGAGATATCTCAATGTATGAGATATCGTTTCCTGGCGCTTGACTTTCCTTGGCGACAATGCTATTATTTCAGTAGATACTGAAATGTTGAATTTGTGAGCATGTGGAAAGGTAAGTATGCCTATGCAAGAGGCGTCTGAACAGGAAAGAGATGTATTCAGGGAGGATACCATATGAACACTTCTCGTGACACAGGAGAGAAACTCACGCCCAAACCGGCGTTTCAAGGTTCAATCGATCTGGTGATCTGGGCAATTATCGCTATCCAGGTGATCGTTGCCGTCTACGGCTTTGCAGTTTTGCCTGGCACGGTGCCCATTCACTGGGGGTTCAATGGCCAGGCGAATGGCTATGCAAAGTGGGTGGGCACGTTCCTCCTTCCACTGATGAGCATCGGCATCTATGTACTGATCCGGGTGCTGCTGGCGGCAGGTCCGCGCCTGGGAGGGCGTGAGCACACGGCGGCCAATCTCCAGATCGGGAAGATCATCCTGACGGCTCTCATGCTGTATCTGCTGATTATCCAGCTTGCGACTATTGCCAAGGCGCTGGGTGCTGGCTTCGATGTGAGGATGGTGATCATGCTAGCGCTCTCAGTGCTGTACATTTTCGCGGGCAACTACATGGGCAAGATACGCCGCAATTTCTGGATAGGTATCCGCACACCTTGGACTTTGGCCAGTTCGGTCGTATGGGAGAGAACGCACCGGCTAGGTGGCTGGCTCTTTGTGGCCGTGGGCCTGATCGGCATTCCGTGCAGCTTTATCCCTGCATTGCGTCTCTGGGGCATTCTGGTGCCGCTCATTGCGGTCCTCATTTTTCTGTTCATCTACTCCTATGTTTCCTATCAGCGCGTGACACAGGAGCAGGGTGAATCCCTCTCACCACCATTTGAGAGGGATCAAGAGTAGACGACCATTCTGTAGTCAGGGCGCTTAACCACGTAGTAAATGACCTGAAAGGGGGGTCTTCCCACGGAATTCCCAAATTTACACATAGCATCCTGCACCGTGCGGTGCAGGATGCTATGTGCTGGTAGTCGATAGACGGGAGCACGGGCAAAGAGGGGCGAGTATATTCTTCGCGCAAATGGTTAAAAAGCTTACGTAGCGCTCCCCCTTCTCCCGAAGAGCATTGAGAAAATGATGTGAAGAAGGAATGCTACAACAAAGGTGATGCCAGCGATCACGAGTGCACCCTGAATAAAGCCATTGATGCCTTTGCTGGTGATCGCGTAAATGATGGTATAAATGATTCCAGCAATAACTGCGCTAATGAAGCTTTGCCACAGCGCTCTGACTACATAGTTCCTATTCATAACTCGCTCTCCTTGAGGATACGCTCTGTGTACTGGAGTGGAGTGCCAACATAGCACTCCAAATCATCTTACCATATTTTTCATGGAAGTGAAGGCCATTCCCGTAAAATGTGAGCCTTCATACTCCATGAGCGTCACAAGTCGATTTCGGCTTTCATCAACTGACCTTCTGGTGCATACCGCAGGCGGAAACCAAGCTTCCTACACACTGCTTGCATCCCCTGGTTTTCCATCAGAATGTCACCGGTAATGCGCTGAAAGTGTTCAGCTCGACCAAACTGGATGAGTCGGCGCAGCAATTCGATCCCCAACCCCTGATGCTGGAAGCGATCAGTGATGAGCATGGCAAACTCAGCCTCATTGGCGTTGTGCGCTTTGATGAGACGACCGACACCGATAATCTCCTGCTCCTTGGTTTGCGGGTTCACGTAATCAGCGACGAGTGCCATCTCCCGGTCGTAGTCAATAAAGCAGATCCCGATCAACCGCTCGTGGGCGATCCTCTGGCTCAGCCCAAGCATATGCAACCAGCGGAAATAGACACTCTCCCCTGAAAGGGTTTTGTGAAACGCGACCATGAGCGGCTCATCCTCCGGACGGATGGGGCGAAGCGTGAGCGGCGTGCCGTCACGCAGCGTCCAGGGCTGCACATACTGGAGCGGATACGGGCGAATAGCCAGTTTGGGCAATGCTTCCTCGCCGATCTCCGGCTCATGCAGGATGATCCGCGCATCGAGCGCGAGCAGTCCTTGTGGAGAGGCGAATAGCGGGTTGATGTCGATCTCCTTGATCCAGCGCTGCTCCGCAACCAGGTAACTGAAGCGCACCAGGAGTTGCTCAAGGGCCACAAGATCCACCGGTGAACGCCCGCGCACTCCTGTCAGAGCGAGAAAGGCGCGGGTCTGTTCCAGCAGTTGCCGCGCCAGAGTGGTGGTCAGCGGCGGGAGTGCAAAGGCACGGTCCTGATAGACTTCTACCAGTGGGCCGCCCGATCCGAAGAGCAAAACCGGACCAAACTGCGGATCGGTGCTGCTGCCCAGGATGAGCTCGTAGCCATCAAGCGCGATCATTGGCTGGACGGTCATCCCCAGGAAATGCTCGGCCCCAGTTGTGTCGCAGATCGCGTCTGCAATGGCGTGGTAGGCCCGGCGGACCGCGTCCGCATCGTGCAGATAGAGCTGGACGCCGCCCACCTCGCTCTTGTGGGTAATCGTTTCGGACAAGAGCTTGAGCACGACTGGATAGCCGATGGCTTCCGCACACGCGACGGCCTCCCTTTCACTGGTGGCGACCCGCGTCTCGACTGTTGGGATACCATACGCGGCCAAAAGGCGCTTGGATTCCAGTTCGGTCAGCAGCGTTCGCCCCTCCTGGTGGGCGGTTTCAATGATCTTCGAAGCCCGTGCCCGGTCAGGCCCGTTGGCACCCAGTTCCAGGGAAGGAAGAGGTGTTTCGTATAAGCTGCGCAGATTGGAGACATAACGCCACAGGGAAGAAAAGGCCTGGGCAGCGGTATCGGGATAGGAGAAGGTGGGAATACCAGCCCCGTTCAAAATCACTCTGCCGTTGGCCACTTGTGCTCTGCCCATCCAACTGGCGAGAAGCGGTTTGCCGGTAATCGTTGCATAGTCCTTCACCTGCTCAGCGGTGCGCGTTGAGTCGGTCATGGCCTGGGGGGTCAAGATGACCAGCAGCCCGTCGCTCTGCGGGTCTTGCGCCGCAACCTCCAGCGTTTTGGCATAGCATTCAGGATCGGCATCGCCCAGCATATCTATTGGGTTGCCGTGGCTCCAGGTGGCCGGAAGAATCTGGTCGAGTGCTGCGAGTGTGTGTGGAGACAATTCCGCAAGCTGGCCCCCCGCACGCAGCAAGGCATCGGTGGCGAGGACACCTGGGGCACCCGCGTTGGTCACGATAGTGAGGCGCGGTCCATGAGGGCGTGGCTGTGTGGCCAACACCTCGGCCATCGAGAAAAGATCCTCGATGCGGTCAACAACCAGGACTCCGCAGCGGCGGCAGGCAGCGTCAAACACGTCGTGATTGCCGGTGAGCGCACCGGTGTGCGAGGTCGCCACCTGGGCGGCTGCCTGCGTGCGACCAGCTTTGAGCACGATGATCGGCTTGCTACGCGCGACTTCACGGGCGGCGGAGAGGAATGACCGGACATCTCCGATGGTTTCCAGATACAGGACAATGCTCGTGGTCTGTGGGTCGCTCCCTAAGTAATCAATGAGCTCGCCCCAGCCAACATCCAGCATGGAGCCACTGGCAAGAAAAACGCTGAACCCAACGTTTTCACTCAGGCTCCAATCTAGCACTGCGGTTCCAAGGGCACCGCTCTGGCTGATGAAGCCAACATGACCGGGCCGGGCCATGGCGCTGGCAAAGGTCGCGTTGAGGCCGGTCAGCGGACTCATCACGCCCAGGCAATTGGGACCGATGATGCGCATCTGCCCCCGACGCGCGTGTTCCAGAATCTGCTGCTCCATCTGGGCACCCGCTGGACCTGTTTCTTGAAAACCAGCTGCAAGGATAAGTGCTCCTTTGACTCCCGCTGCAACACATTCAGCAACAATGCCTGGCACCGTCGATGCCGGCGTGGCGATGATAGCGAGATCAACCGGCTTCGGCAGGGCAGCCAGAGTGGGATAGGCCTGGATGCCCAGGACGCTCTCATGTTTGGGATTGACGGGGAAAACCGTTCCTCCAAAGGGATGACTGATCAGGTTCCAAAGGAGCGTCCGCCCGACGCTGCCTGCTCTTTCCGTAGCCCCAATCACCGCGATACTCTTCGGCTCAAAGATAGCATTGAGAGGATGGTGCTGCTTGTAGCGAAAAACGACGGTGGGGGTGACTCTGCCGGAGGCGGATGGGCCTCCCGTTCTCTTTGTCTCCATACGTCTCCACGTCCTTTCAAGAGAGCATATGCTCGCCCTGTTGTACACAGGAGAGCTTCTTTCCATTTCACCTACATCATAAATACAGACGCAACACAACTCAGATTGCTCCAAGAACTCCTATGCATATCGTCTCATCAAGCGCCTCTTCACCAGTTCAACGAGCAGCAAGTAACTCACAATCATCCCTGCCAGAAAGAGAAAGTACAGGGCTGGTAGGGGCGTGAAGCCAAGCGGTCCGGCAAGCGGCGTAAAGGGGAGTACGAAGCCAACAACGACAATCAAAAGTGTCGTGAGCGTGAGCGGGAGGCTGGGGCGACTGCGTAGCGGATTGCCCGCCGTCCGAATACTAAACAGCACCAGGGTCTGGGTCGCGAGCGACTCTACGAACCAGCCGGTATGGAAGAGCACCGCGCCAGCATTGAAGACCCGCAACATGATGAAGAAGGTCAGGAAGTCAAAGATCGAGCTAACTGGCCCAATGAAGAGCATAAAATGACGGATGAGCTTGATATCCCAGTGCTGCGGCTTTTTGAGATAGCTGGCATCCACGTTATCGGTGGGAATGGTCACCTGAGAGAGATTATAGAGGAAGGTGTTGAGCAGAATCTGCGCTGGCAACATGGGGAGGAAGGGGAGGAAAACATACGCCCCCGCCATACTGAACATATTGCCAAAGTTTGAACTGGTCCCCATGAGCAGGTATTTGATGACGTTCCCAAAGGCTTTGCGTCCCTCAATAATCCCGTTGTGCAGAACCTGCAAGCTCTGTTCGAGCAGGATAATATCAGCCGCATCCTTGGCGACATCGACGGCGGTCGAGACTGAGATGCCCACATCCGCAGCATGCAGTGAGGGAGCATCGTTGATGCCATCACCCATATAGCCGACCACATGCTTCCGGCTCTTGAGCGCCAGGATAATGCGGTTCTTCTGTGCCGGGGAGACGCGTGCAAACACATGCACCTCCTCAGCCACCTGAGCCAACGCAGGGTCGGTCATTTGCTCCAGTTCGCTGCCCAGGACGATCCTGCTGCTCTCTATGCCGACCTGTTCGCAGATATGCCGGGTGACCAGTTCATTATCGCCCGTCAGGATCTTGACCTGCACGCCATCGTTTTTCAGCGCTTGCAGCACCTGAGCGACATCCGCTTTGGGTGGATCGGCAAAGGTCAGGAAGCCGAGCAAAACCAGAGACTGCTCATCCGCTTTGTTATAGGTCTCTTGTTGCGGGAGCGTGCGATAGGCGAGAGCAAGCACGCGGTATCCTTGCAAACTCAGTTCACGATACCGGTTCACATACGTGGTCCGTACCTCGCCACTTACGCCATCCAGTGGCTTGCGTTCCCCATCGCGTTCATATGCCGTGCAAAGAGCCAGGACGTTTTCCGGGGCACCTTTGGTGATCAGCAGAGACGTTTGCTCTTGCTCGTGTCGTACCGCCACTGAGAGGCAACGCCGTTCAAAATCGAACGGGATCTCGCCAAGCTTGCTATAGCCACTCAGATCGAGCGTGCTCTGCCGCATAATCGCTTCATCGAGTGGGCTTTTGATCCCGGTTTGGTACGTACTATTTAAGGCTCCAAACAACAGCACGCGCTCAGACGCGTGCTCAGCGAGATCAAGAGACTCTTCGAGCTTCGTCTCGCCACTGGTTAACGTTCCCGTCTTATCGCTACACAACGTGTCAATGCTACCAAAGTTCTGGATCGACTCCAGGTGTTTGACGATCACCTTTTGCTTTGCCATCCGCAGCGCACCCTGCCCCAGCGTCACGGTCGTGATCATCGGCAAGAACTCGGGCGTCAGACCAACGGCCAGGGCAATCGCAAAGAGCACCGTCTCGAATGGCTGATGATGACCAATCGTGCCAACCAGGATGATAAAAATCACCAGAAAAAACACGGTCTGCATAATCAACATACCAAAGCTCTTGATGCCACGCTCAAACTCGGTCTCAGGCGTGCGGCTGGCTAGCCGCACAGCGATATCGCCAAAGGCGGTGTTGCGACCCGTCGCGATGACCAGTGCAACCCCCAAGCCGCTAACAACGGAGGTCCCCAGAAAGACGCTATTGTGTGCATCAGCAAAATGTTCGACGGCATCGCCACTATCATCCGTGCTTTTCTCCGTTGGCAGTGATTCACCGGTCAACGCGGCCTGCTGCACGTGGAGATCGGTTGCCGTGACCAGACGTGCATCGGCAGGGACCAAATCTCCTGCCGTGAGACGGACGATATCCCCTGGCACGACCACGCGTCGTGGCAGTTCAAGCCAGGTGCCGTCGCGTTGCACGCTCGCTGTGGGAGCTATGTCCGCACGCAACTTCTCGACGGTGTTCTGAGAGCGGAAGGTCTGGACAAAGTTGAGAATGTTGCTGAGCAGGACGATGACAACGATGACGATGGCGTCAACCCGGTCTCCCAGAATCGCCGAGACAACACTGGCAACGAGCAAGATGGCGATCAGCGGATTGCCGAACAGGCGCAGAAACTGGACAACTGGCGAAGTGCGCTTCAGGCCAGTCATATCATTCGGACCATATTTGTCCAGTCGTTTGCTTGCCTCTGCACCTGTCAAACCCCGTTCACTGCTCTCTAGCTGCTCGAACAGTTGCTGTAGTGGAACTATATGGGCACCTGTTTTCTCCACGCCGGGAGGAACTAGTGATGCTTGTGGAGAAAATGTCTTTTGCATACTGTGCTCCAAAATGGTGTTCGGATAGAGAATAAAGAATAGAGCCTAAGCTGATCGTGCTACAGAAGGGATGGCCTATCAGTAGTAGTAGTACCATATGCTGCTTTGCACTTCGTGACAGCTAACATGACTCCGAGCCTTTATAGTGAGACAAGTTTGCCAATGAAATACCCTGTAATCGCCGCCGCAGTTGCGATGCCCAACGTCTCCACCGCACCGCGCAGGATGCTCGATTTGGCCACGATACCGCGCCCGATGCCGAGCAACAAGAGCAAGATAGCAGTGATACTGATGGAGACGATGCGCGCTGTGGAAAGATCGAAGAATGCAAATGGGATGACAGGGGTGAATGCTGCCAGGAGGTCAGCAAAGAACATCCAGAGAGACCGCACAAGAGGGTTCCTCTGGTCCTCGCCGGCGATCTGCAACTCAAAGGCAGTCCCCACTTTGAGCAAGAGAACAGGGTAACGGTCCAGGACATCAACGACGGTGGTGCTATCCTGGACGCTCAGGCCAGCGCCGCGCAGCCTCTCCATCACCTTCTCAAGCTCGGACGGGCGATTCAGCTCAATGGCTTGTTTCTTCTGCGCGATGCGTGCTTTCGCCTGGCCCCGCGTCGATTCGGCATCCAGGTAGGTGCCAGCCATCATGGCAATCGCTGCTGCTGCCGCCCCGGTCGCTCCGGCCAGGAGTACCACTCTGCTGTTCGTTGCGCTGGCAGCCACACCGAAGACTAGGCCAAAGATGGAAACGGTGCCATCCTCCATGCCAAAAACAATATTGCCAAAGGAGGCGAAGAAAGATGTACGGACCGCTTGCAGAAGCGAAGCGACTGACGGGACTGCCATAGTGTCCTCCTGGAAAAGGTGCATGAGTGATTAGCTCTTTTTGTGAGAGCGCGTTGCCAGAGGTGTCAGTGCCTGGAAAACCTCTTGTTCCAGGCTGTGATAGGTTGGGCTTGGGAGCATGGTTACTAAGACAACAGCATCAGTTTGTGCGACGATGCTATGAGGGATGCTGGCCTCCAGTTGGAGTAACATACCCGCTTGCATGTTCTTACTGTGGCTTGGGGTTGTAAAAGTGATCTCGCCATGAACGACCTGCACCAGAATCTGGCTGGTGGTTTGATGCTCTTTTAATTGCTGTCCAGCTTTGAAGGCAAAGAGTACCACCCGTGCGGTGCCACTATCTAATACAATCTGGGTGGAAAGACTCTTTTCGCGGAAGTGCGCGAGTGTGGGCAAGTCGAAGAGAAGAGGACTGCCTTGCTCTGCTTGCGCCTCTTCGACCTGTGGGGTCGCCGTTTCTGCTCTCTCTGTTTCATCATTCATGGGGATGTGCCTCGTTTCGTTCTTGTGTGGTAAGGCAAGGTTCAAAGTGTCACATTCATGTGAGCTTCCTTTGAACCATACCTACATGTATCCATTCGGTGAGTGGTTTCAGATCTCCCGCTCTCTGTTATTCTGCAACTGTTGGCACCCGTTTTTTCGGTGGCCGCACGATCAACATCGGCAATTTTGTGCTCGTGAGGAGACGCTCTGTGACACTACCCATTACCCAGCGTTCCAATCCACTCCGACCATGGGTGGAAATGGCAATCAGGTTGCACCTACCAATGCCCTCGGCTTCTTTTTCCTCGCCTCCGTGCTCTGTCAGATGGAGCAGTGCGCTAGAAACATCTTTCTCCAATTCGACAGAGGAAGTCAGAGAGAGCTTGAAGTCTTTCGTTGTCGCCTGCAAGCGCTCCGTTACCTGCGCCAGGTACGTTTTGGCACGCTGGACGGCTTCTTCATTGAGTTCACTAACAAAGCCCTCTTCTGCCGTTGCTGGGAAGATCTTCACGACCTGGGCCAGGTGTAATACTCCCGGAGCAGAAGCAGCCAGGGCCGTGACCAAGTGCGCAGCCGGGACGAGCGCGGCCTCGGCAAGCTCCGAGCCATCCAGAGGAACGAGCGCATAGAGCGGTCGTGCGGGATCTGTGTTTGACAGCAGGGAAGCAGGTTCGCTTTCAGGCAGGACAAGGGTAGACACCGTACTTTCATGGGCCAGGGTGTGCGCGACGCTGCCCAGCGTCCAACGCATAAAGCCAGTTCTGCCATGGCTACACAGCACGATGAGGTCGATTCCTCGTGACTTGGCAGTCGCGAGGATGGACTGAGCAGGGTGTCCAAACAGGGCTTCGGTAGTGGTGTGTATTCCTGTCAGGACCGATGATGCGGCAATAGTGTCGAGATAGTCCGTTGCTTGGGCTATCTCCATTTCGACTGATTGCTCTGACGCAAATGAAATGGGTGCCAGTCCTCCACTATCATAGGGAACAACAAGGTTGAGCACTTGCAGGATATGAATCGAGCCGCCTGATGCATGTGCAAGACGTGCTGCCACTGGCAGCGCCTGCTCTGCGCGAGGCGAGCCATCCAACGGGACGAGTATTCGTTCAAACATAGTAACGCTCCTTTATAGATGAACAGTCTATTTCTAAAAAACGCGCCAGAGTCTCTCACGAGATTTCTGCGTCATGTGTTCCTCCATCAAAGAGTCTTTCACCAACCGGTCTCCCCACCTCTGCCCAACTCCTCTGGCGTGCATTGTCCGATGCCTCAAGCCTCTCCCGCATCTGTTCAAAGGTTGTTGCACCGATCTCACCTCGTGCATACCGTTGGCGAAGTATTTCCATTGCTGTTGGGCCACTCTCTGGTAGCATCTGTGTCTGGCGAGTTGGACTGGTCGTTCGATTATGCAGCCAGCGCGTCACTGCCAGGACAATGACGATAAGAAGCACAATCCAGAGGGTCGAACCGAGCAGCATCAGCGTCATACTCGGCCAGTTCAAACCATATCCCCACATCATAGGAGTATTCTCACTTTCGTACGTTTCTTCGTGGATACCCACTTCTCAGGGATATCCACGAAAAGGGCGTCTTCAACACTTCATGGAACAAGTATCATCGATGCGGATCACATGCTTATCACAACGATGAGCAGCCTGCTCTCGATCTCCTCACAACATCCTGCTGCTGAGTATTTCTCTTCCCTTCTGCTCTGAGAGGTCTCTTCGACGTGCTGAGTATTCTTTCCCTCTCGCCTCAATGGAAGGCCACAAAAGGATGTTTCATCCCTCCACACCTGGGCTTGCACCTTCGACCTTCTGCTCGGTTTGAACGTTAGGCACCGCCCCTCTCTCACGCATGTCACGATAATACTCACGCCAGATCAGGTGATGAACGCCAAGGTAATAGGGCAGACGCTTGAGATAGGGCAGGTAGGGGAACAACACCAGCAGGGCAGTGAGGATGCCCATCGTGAGCAAGGCCAGCGCATCAGCGTTCGACGAGGTGTTGTAGGGCGGGATCTGGTACCAGAGGGTGTAGAGCCAGAGCCACGCCTGGCCAGGATAGTTGCCGGTCTCGTTCATCACCCCCCATTGGGAACCCAGCAGGTTGAATTGCGTCGCTTTCGTAGGCAGCGCATCCTCAGCCAAAAAGAGCAGTGGTTTGGTAAAGTCATTCTGGTAGAAGTTACCACTGCGCAGGAGCAGGCCGTCTAGGGCACCACTTGTGCCTAAAGTCAGCAGATGGTCCATCAGGGGAGCAAGTGGGCCGTAGTCCCCCTTGGGAACGGCCACATGACCGTTGCTTCCCGTCGCCGTCCCCAGTGCCTTGGTATAGGTATCTTCCCAGGCCGATTGCTGCTTGGCGCTCGCTTGGGTAAACGTCTGGAGCGCTGCTGCTGTCTGCGGGTCGGTCTGCGCGGAGATACCCAGAGGATCGAGAACATAAACGTGCGCCACATCGATGGGGATGGTCACTCCTCCTGCTTGCTGGAGCGACACAGGCCCGATGAACTGCACAGAGCCGGTCCCCTGGTTGTAAGGCGGCCCATATTGGGCAAGGACGCTCGTGCCGGTGAGTTCCTTCATGGCCGTGGTGACGAAGCCGACTGGATTTTGCTGAGCGTACTGCTGAATCGTCAACGGCGGCTCATCCGGCGAGGACAAGAAGCCAGCGAGCACGAACGACAGCACGAAGACGGCGAGTAGCGCGATCAGTCCCTCACGGATGAGGTCATAGGGCATCATGCGCAACCCGCGATAGTAGCTGACTTGGTCGGATGGCATTGGGCGCACTGTGGCAGTCTTTTTGCGCTTTCCGCCTCTCCAGAGCGCTTCTCTGGCCCGTTCCTCCTCAACGGTCGGCGCATAGGGGCGTACAATACCACGGATGCGGACCATCAGCAGGTGCACACCAATCAGAAGGATGAGCAGCAGTGGCAAGAGCACGATGTGAAAGCCATACATCTGCCCGAAGTTCAGCAGGTTGAAGAAGGCACCGATCCCGATGGAGTTGAGCGCATCTTTGCCCTGGGCAGCGATCCATTGCGAGCTAAAGTTCGTCATCGACAGGTACCCGGTAAAGGCGGTGCTAATAGCTGCCAGAAAGGCCAGCATGCCAGAGACCCAGGTCAATCCACGGCCATGACGCCAAGCTCCCTTGAAAAACGCCATCCACAGGTGCAGCGTCATCGTAAAGAAAAATGCCTCAGCGCACCAGAAATGGAGGCTGTTCACAAAATGGCCGAGAGCATTATCATGCCACCATTGCGGTCCAAAGGCGGCCAGGATGATCCCAGAGAGAATCAAAAGGACAAAGCTGGAGAGGCAGATAACGCCGAAGAAATAGGCAGGTGAGCGCACGAATGCTGGCAGGTGATCAGGAAGCAGATCTTCCAGAGGCACCCAGGTGCGCACACGTTCACGAATTCCGGTGGTGATGTTCATGAGATTACCTCCTCTGCCATTTTCTCGTCGCCTGCTCCACCGAGATGCTGTACGGCTTCGAGCGTGGAGAGGCGTTGCTTTTCCGGTCGCCTCAGCACAACAGCCAGCGCGAAGACAAGGAGCAGGAGCAGGATCACTATCACGTTTGCCAGTGAGATCAGGATAAATCCGATGTGGAAATATTGGGCTGTTCCATTCATGCGTATGGTTTCCTTTCTGTGCGAGAAAAACGTCTTCTGCTCTCCTCAGGGAGCGACGAAGCATTCTCAAAAGCGTTCAATGAGCTATCCATGGCTACCCTTTGGACTTCTCCCAAGCGGTAAAAGCCCAAAGATCGCGCTCCACGTCAAGAGCATGCGCATCCTGGCGGGTGCGCCGCCTCACTCAGGTGAGCCAGGGGAAGCGGCGAACAAGGCTGGTTTGGGTCCACCAACGACCAAGCCCAAGAGTGTTGCCTGCACCAACGACGGCGAGCCCAAGGAGGACGAGCGCGTAGATGAGGTGATTGTCCATAAAGAGGTCATCCTGAGGCGGCAACGACGCACTCCACATGAGGATGAGCAGAACCGCTCCGGAGACGGCAGCGATCCGCATCCCGATGCCGAGCAGCAGCGCCACGGCGATCCCCAACAGACCGAGCATGAACATCCAGTTCACCCAGCCAGCGCCAGCAATGGCTTGGTAGATGCCCGCAAAGGGGCCAACCGCACCACTGAGGAAACCCTTACTGGGGGAACCGCCGTTGATCCATGCGTGGGCGGCAGTGGTCTCGTGACCGAGTCCGAACAGCTTGTCCAGAAAAGGCCACAGGAAGGTCCAGCCCAAACACAGTCTGGTCAGGGCCCACAGGTAGCGAGCCGTCGCCTCACGGGACAGGAAGCGGGTCGTTGTCGCCTCTCTGGCTGGCTCTACAGTAGTAGTGAGAGGTATTTGTGCCATGAAAGTGCCCTTTCTCATTGGGTTATAAAACAGCTACGTGGAAGACAAGAGACATGTCGTTTCCTTCTCTGTCCAACACTCAATGGATCAGGGAGGGAAAAGGATATGTCGAGTAGTAGTAGAAGGTCGTGCTCATTGCAGCATGCGCTCTGTGGTCTGAAACAAAGTGAGGTCTCAGATGAACAGCCATTTGAGAAAACGATACGTTTGTGCAATGGATGCGTTGAAAGAAAAAGATCCCGAAATGCTTGCTTTCTCACCCTCAGGTGGAGTTGCGCATGCTGAGAACTATTCTGAACATCAAGACTGGCACGCAGAACACGGCACATATGTTTCAGAGGGTGTAGCCTTCTTCCCTCTGCTCTACGTGTAGCAAAAGATAGCTATCGAAGCCATGCTTCTCCTAAAAAGCGTGGAGGATAGGTCCTCTCAATGTTTCTATCTCACGAATGAGAGAGGCATACGTTCCAGCGAATCATCCCAGACAAGGAGAAACAGCATGATCCCGATACCCTACCAAGAAGCTGTGCAGGTGCTGCGCCGCGCAGGATTTGTGAAGACAGAAATTGATCGACTCTATCGGCTCCGTCAAGCTTACCAGACGAACGAACTGGATCAACCTCAACCTCCCCTCAATCTGAACCAGTTGCTCTTTGTCCGGTGGTTGATCGCGACGGGGCGGCTGACGGACCAGTTTCCTGAGACGGAGAAGGCAGCATCTCCTTCCTCTAAAGACCCGAGGAGTCTCTTCAAGACTCTCCTCGCCAGATTCTCGTTTCCTTCTCTCAGGCGCAAGAAGTGAATCCATACCTTTCCAAAAGCACGCTCGTATATGTGACAGCCCTTAAGGAATACTAAAACAAGGAATAACCAATAAATCCAGCGGCACTTGCTTGATCTCTCATACAATGAAAAAGATGCAACCTGAAAAGAGATGTCTCGTCTCTTTCTCATGAACAAGGAGATATTCTCATGTCAATACAACCACAGAACAACCTGCCTGCCACCGCTCGGCATACGCCAGTGCCACCGCTCGAAGATGTCGGGAAGCCAATGGACGTAGGACTGCCAATGGTGACCCTACGGATCGGTTCCCGTCTTAATCCAGGTCTGGAACGCAGGCTCAGGCCCAATGAAGATACCCTCTTCGTCAGCCAGGGAACCACGCTTCCTTGCGCTTCTTCCCCCTCACAATCGTTTGCACTCCTCCTGGTTGCAGATGGAATGGGAGGGCAGGAGCATGGCCAAGAAGCAAGCCGACTTGCTGCGCAGTCTCTAGGTGTGTCTGTGTTAGGCCCACTCCGCTCGCAGCAGTTGATGTCAGAGGCTGTGCTTCCTTTGCTCGTTACAGGTGTCGAGCAGGCCAATCAGGCCGTGTACCAGCACAATCAGGCCCAACAGACCAGGATGGGCACAACGATGACGGCTGCCCTGGTAATTGGGACCACCGCCTACGTCGCCCATGTGGGCGATAGTCGGCTCTACCACTATCACCAACCACTGGGACTTGCGCAAATTACCCACGATCACTCGCTTGTGGCCGCTTTGGTGGCAGCAGGAACTATCCAGCCTGAGGACATCTATACCCATCCCCAGCGCAATCAGATTTATCGCAACCTGGGCGAACACCCTACAGTGGAAGTGGATACACACATCGTGTCACTTGCAGATGAAGACATGCTGCTGCTGTGCTCCGATGGGTTATGGGAAATGGTCCGCGATCCCCAGATTGCCACCATCTTAATGACGCCTCAACCAAACTCGTCCGCGACGGCCCAGGCGCTCGTTCAGGCGGCACTGGCAGGAGGTGGAGCTGACAATATAAGCGTCATTGTGGCGCAGGTGAATACGATGGAGGTCCATCCAGTAGTGTCAACGTATCGAGAGCGTTGAAGCGTTTTTCGAAAAAGCGAGAGGAGAGAAGGGAAAGAGGCACAATGTTCGTGCTGCGTTCGTGAAATGCGGGAACAAAAGAGCCGTCGATAGCAGTGAGGAGCGAGAATACACAGTACCACAAGGTCTCGACCTTCTTTATTTGCCTGCCAACCTTCTCGTAAATGAAGGAACACTCACAGGTGATGTGGTAGAATGTCCCTGACATGGCTCCTGCTTTTGTATGCGCGATAGGCGTGGCCTGACCAGCCCTGCGACGGTCAATGCGTTGCGCTATAATCTACATGGGTTAGCTGAGAAAGCTATGATTAGAAAGAGGGAAGGGCAATGTTAGGGAGGTGGTCATCGCTGGTTTTAGTGAGTGCAAAGCTGTTACGTCGCTTGCGACGTTTCAACCGAAAGCGCATCTCATCTTCCCTAAAGAGCATATCGGTCTAGCGACAAACGTCGCGTTCGTTGAAATGGAGCGAAAGGAAGCTATGTCATGAACCAACCTATCATCCCTGCGCATGATGCTGGAGGAGGTCAAAGTACTTCGGTAGGGTCGCATTCACGAGTGACGCTGGGATTACGAACCCGCTCTATTCTGTATGGCATTCTCGCCGCAGCCATCCTTACCGGGCTGATTGCTCTGGGGTCGCGCGGCTTTCATTGGTTTGATGCCGCACTCATCGGTTACGCGGTAGGCTCGATCTTTGCCGTAGCTGCGGTCACGTACAAGTACAGTTTTTGGCTGGCACGCCCGCAGACGGGTCGGTACTGGCGCAGAAGCTGGCACCTTTTTTTCTCGTATGCAAACTTTCGCCGATATGCGACGCTTATTCCTGCTGCCATCGCCGACCTGTTCTCGCAGCAGTTTATTCGGCGGCGTGGCGTGTATCGTTGGATCACTCATCAGTGCATTTTCTGGGGGGTCATCCTTTCGTGTTGTATCACCTTTTCGCTGACCTTTGGCTGGATACGCATGACCCTGACGGCGGGCGGACAACACCTCGTTTGGTTCTTTGGTTTCCCGCTGGTGTCCTTCCCCGTTGACTCTGTGCTGGGGTTTTCGATCTATCACGCACTGGATTTTACCGCCATTCTGTTGTTAATCGGACTTGTCCTGGCCCTTCATCGGCGCTTTCACGACTTGGCACTGATTAGCGTGCAGCGCTTTGGCTTTGACCTTATGCCATTGGGCTTACTGATGGCGATTGTCGTCACCGGCCTGGCATTAACCGCCGATAGCACATGGCTGCGTGGAACGTACTACTGGTATATTTCGCTGACCCACGAAGTAGTGGTGGTGTTCTGGCTCATCTCGCTGCCGTTTGGCAAGTTTTTCCATCTGATTGAGCGCCCGGCGACAGTCGGCATTGAACTGTACTGGCGGACAGGCGAGGGCACAGAGATGCAGAAGTGTGCACGTTGTAAAGAGGAGTTTGCCCCTGTACGCTTCATTCAGGATCTCAAGAAAACGCTGCTCGATGTGGGTGAAGACTATACGCTACGCAGGGATGTGCTTGCCCAGCAGAGTGCTGAATCAACAGGTACGCTGGTGGAACAGCAAGCCACGAGTACACTCTGGTGGCAAGATCTGTGCCCAACATGCAAGCGTGTGGCGCGTGGACAAGCTACCCTGGCCGCGCTCGACCCCAGTGGTAATCGCTTTTTATAAAAAATCTAGTGCCGCTGATAGGGAGATCCCAGCCGTTTGTCCAAACGTGGAGTTTACTTGTTGTGCCAGGTGCTAGAGACTAAAAATGGAGAAAGCTATGAGTGTTGACAAAGGTCTTTTTCGGCGCGGACAGCGCCAACGGGAAACCTTCGATTTTCATTCTGGCGAGCTTGCGCCCGCCCGTTGGAAGTCGGATGAAGAGATTGAGCGCTATGTACCGACGCATTGTTGCTACTGCGGCGTGCAGTGCGGGATGTATCTGAAAGTGGCAGGGAAAAAAGTGGTCGGCGTCGAGCCACGGGAAGATTTTCCGCTCAATCATGGAATGCTCTGCCCGAAAGGCACGACCGCCTACCAGACGGTGAACCATCCTGACCGCTTGACCCATCCATTGATGCGCCGTCATGGCAAAGAGAGCCCACTCGAACGCGCCAGTTGGGAAGAGGTGCTAGAGACGATTACCACGCGCTTCCAGGCGATCCAGCAAGAGGCTGGCAAGGATGCCGTGTCCGTGTATAGCGGCTCTTCGATGACCAACGAAAAGTGTTACCTAATGGGCAAGTTTGCCCGCGTGGCTCTGGGCACACGCCACTGCGACTATAACGGGCGCCTCTGCATGTCCTCAGCCACAGGTGCCAATGAGCGTTCGCTGGGCATTGATCGGGCTGCCAATCCGATTAGCGATATGCTCCACGCCGATTGTATTTTTGTGATTGGTGCCAATGTGGGCGAGTGCTTTCCCATCATTACGAGCCACCTGTGGCAGGCACGTGATCGGGGTTGCAAACTGATTGTGGCCGATCCCCGCCAGACGCCTATCGCACGTACTGCTGATGTTTTCTTGCCCCTGCGCTCCGGCACCGATTCCGCGCTCCTGAATGGTATGTTGCATGTCATTCTCAAAGAAGGACTCATCGACGAAGATTTTATCCGCGAGCGCACAGTGAATTGGGAAGAAACAAAAGCACTCGTAGAACAGTATCCACCGGAGCGTGTGGCGAAAGTCTGTGGCTTGCGTCCTGAGGCCATCATTGAAGCGGCTCGGATGTATGGGCGTGCCAAAGCTGCACTGATCTATACCGCACGCGGACTCGAACACCAAAGCAAGGGTGTGGATAACGGCGTCACCGCCATTAATCTGGCGCTCGCAACGGGCAATTTTGGGCGTCCCGGTGCAGGCTATGGCACGCTGACTGGGCAGGGCAATGGTCAGGGAGGCCGCGAAGTCGGGCAGAAAGCCTCCCAACTGCCAGGCTGTCGCGAGATCGAAAGCCCGGAGGATCGCGCCTACATCTGCTCAGTCTGGGGCATCGACGAGCAAGAACTCCCGCACACGGGCTATCCGGCCACGCTGATGATCCCAGCCATGCTGCGTAAAGAAATCCGTGCCTGTCTACTGATCTGCACAAATCCGCTGGTGTCCCTTCCCGATCAGCACACAGTTGAGAAAGCATTTCGCGGCCTGGATCTGTTTGTGGTGATCGACTTTTTCCTCTCGGAGACGGCGGAACTGGCAGATATTGTGCTGCCAGGCAATGTTTGGGCCGAGGATGAGGGGACTGTCACCAACTTAGAAGGACGGGTCATCAAATATAATAAAGCCGTAGACCCACCGGGAGAAGCGCGTCTCGACTGGCAGATTGTCTGTGAACTGGCTCGACGGCTTGGCAAGGGCCAATACTTTCCTTTCCAGTCGTCACGAGACATTTTCGATGAGCTGCGTTTGTGTACGCGGGGCGCAAAGTCAGACTACTGGGGGATCACCTACGAGAAAATTGATGCGCAAAATGGCGTCTTCTGGCCCTGCCCGACGGAGGATCATCCAGGGACACCGCGTCTCTATGAGCAACGGTTTGGGTTCCCTGATGGCAAAGCCCGCTTCCATCCCATTCCCTATATTCCCCCGGCGGAAGAACCCGACGAGGACTATCCCCTGGTGCTGACCACCGGGCGCGTCATTTATCACTATCTTTCCGGAAACCAGACGCGACGCACGCCGTTTCTGCTGGAGATGGCCCCGTATCCTTGGGTGGAGATGCACGAACAAGCAGCCGAGCGTTTGGGGATCAAGGATGGCGAGTGGGTGACGGTGCGCACACGACGGGGAGAGATGACCGCTCCGGCCCTCGTGGTGCGCTCTATTCGCCCTGATACCCTCTTTATTCCGTATCACTATGGGCACACCCAGGCGGTGAATCAATTAACGAATCCGGTCCTGGAACCGATGATGAAGATCCCGGAATATAAGGTCTGTGCAGCCGTTGCGATTCGTGCAGCAGCGCCGCCTGAGTGGGCGAAAGACATTGATGCTGCGGACCTCGTTGCGGCACAGAAACGCCGTCGTGAGTTGCCAATAGCGAATGCCAAATCCAATCCCGCCTTGCGCTAGGGGTTTTCTCTGGAACGGAGCGAAAGAAAGGCAAAGGAATATCATGGCAGAGACGATTACCATCAAAAAGATCTTTCTTGATCCCTCACGGTGTATCGGCTGCCGCTCGTGCGTCGCTGCCTGTCGGGAGTGTGATACGCACAAGGGTGAGAGCATGATCTACATCGATTACATTGACCGTGGCGACACCGTTGCCACGTCACCAACCCTGTGTATGCACTGTGAAGATCCGCTAGCACCCTGCGCCCAAGTGTGTCCGGCGCAGGCGATCTTGGTCAGCCCCGATGGGGTCGTGCATCAAGCGGATGAGTCACGCTGTATCTACTGCGAGAACTGCGGCTATGCGTGTCCATTTGGCGTGCCGAAGTTTGACATCCAGAAGCATTTCATGCGCAAATGCAACCTGTGTTATGACCGCACCAGCCAGGGAAAAGGTCCGATGTGCAGCACCGTGTGTCCAACGCAGGCCATCTTCTATGGCACCTATGAAGAGTGGGTGGGAGCGGGCCGGGGCTTGCAAGGGGCAAAGCCAGTCAACACATTTTATTTCGGGCAGCAGCGCGTGCGCACGCGCAATTATGTCGTTCTGACGGAAGAGGACGACGCGCTCGATCTTCTGGCTTGGGTAGATGAGATCAACCTGGGAAAAGGCAGTGCAATGCCGCAAGCCACCGCCGCGCGTAATGCAGATCAGTGGGTCGATGCCGAAACAGCGGGGATACCTGAGCGTGCGGCTCCTCCCCAGCCCTGGACGCCCCGCGAACCGCAACCGTTCACCATCCCCACATTACCCGCCAGGAGTGGCAGTGCTATTGATTAGGAAGCGTAAGGAGCATGTTCATGGAACAAAAGATGAGTCCACAAGAGAAACCGGAAAGTAAGACGCGTTTGCCCACCGCAAGAGCAAGAACCGGGAAACCACGTACACCCGCCCAAGAGCAGGAATGGCGTGAAGAGTTTCCCTATCCCTGGAGTGAGGACGAGATGGTGACGCGGCGCGATACCTTGCGCTTCCTGCTGGCTGGCTCCGGGGCACTGTTCCTAGCAACGGGTATTCTCACTCTTGTGGGACACCTGCCATCAGGTGCGCAGGTGAAGGCTATGCCAGTCGCGCATGTCGGGGAGCTAGCGGAAAATGCGTGGAAAGTCTTCGATTTCCCGGATCAGTATGCCCAGGGAATCCTGATCAATTTCCCCGGCAAAGGACTGGTGGCCTATAGCGATGTGTGTACGCATCTCTCCTGCGCAGTGACCTACCAGGGGGCAAGCAAACAACTCCATTGCCCCTGTCATGAGGGATACTTTGATGCGGCAACTGGGAATGTGCTGGCGGGACCACCCACGCGCCCGCTACCGTTGATTGAACTATCGATACAGAACGGGATCATTTACGCCGTAAAGGTAGTGCCGCGATGAGCCAGAACGAAGAAACCAGGAAAAAGATGCCATTGCGTGTTCCAGCGTCACCACGCGCTAATCCAGATGACCCTGCGGTGCAGCGTCCACCACAGGGACCACACGGACCGAGGCCTGGTCCCCACTTCCTGGGTATCCCAGGACGAGCCGCAATCGTGCAAGGACAGGTTTTCCTGGTTGCCCTTATTGTCATTGTCCAGCTTTGGCTGATTACCGATGCGCTCTATGAGCTGCTTTCAGGACGCGTGGGCCTCCTTGGCTGGTTAATGCTGGTGAGTTTTCTTGGCTTTGTCGCCGCTCTGGTCGTGACCTTTTGGCCGCGCCGCCGCATTGAGGGAAACTAACATGGGGGAAGAACAGCAAACCAGGGATAACGCAAAGCATCAGGAAACGACCAACCAGGAGTCGGAGAAGCATTTGCGAGAGGTGTCAGAATGGGAGCAAGCGAAGAGCACAACAGAGAGGCGTACCTTTGGTCGCATTGACCGTGACCATCCGCTCGGTGGGGAGATGTCGGATATCCTGCGGGGCATCCTGCTGCGTGTGCGCCTCCCCTGGCTGCTCGCGCATCACTCGCAAGTCGTGGTGCTTGCAGTGTTTAGCTTCGTCAATGGCTGTCTCAGCATCGGTCTGATGTCCATCCTGGCTGTCCTCACCGGTTCTCCCTTTATTTTTCCCTCACTCGGTCCAACGGCCTTTCTCTTTTTCTACACCCCTACAGCCCCAAGCGCCTCGCCGCGCAACACGCTGATCGGCCATGCTGTCGGTGCCAGCGCGGGCTACCTCAGCCTTGTGGTGACAGGGTTGACGCTGGCGGGGCCGGCTCTCGCGGTTGGGGTGACGTGGCCGCGCGTCATCGCTGCCGCCCTTTCACTGGGGCTGACGGCTGGAGTGATGGTCCTGCTCCGTGCACCGCATCCTCCTGCTGGAGCGACCACGTTGATCGTCTCGCTTGGCCTCTTAACACGCCCCTGGCAACTGGTGTTGCTCATGGGGGCGGTGGTGCTGCTGACCGTTCAAGCGTTCGTCATCAATCGGCTCGCTGGCATTCCGTATCCACTCTGGGGACCGCCGCACGCATCAAATGGGGATGCTGATAAAAGCGACAGTGCGAGAAGCTCTCCATAAATGTGTCGCCTTTGTGGTGGAGAAACTGGGCTTCTCTGTCGTGTTCTCAACGAGTAGGCGCGAAGAAGTGGAGTGACCGTAAAGTTGTGGTGTGGTTGTGTGGAATAGTACACACAACCACACCACAACTTCATGGCCTCAGCCGCACCTCTTTTAGCCAGCCTAAGTCAGCCCGAATCTGTTCGGCAGTCTGGTTGGCAAAACGGAGGGCATGCCTTCGCACATGTTCATTGTAAGATTCCCAGTTGTCGAGATGACCAAGCAGTAGGTGATGCTCTCTCGCTGGGATTTCACAAAGCGTAATCAGGTTGTTCGGATCAAGCTCCAGGGCAGGATGTAGGTGAAATGGCTTGATATGATGCACTTGCAAACCTTTGCCTTGGTAGCCACAGGCGGCACATACCGGCTCGCGCAGAAGATGTTGTTTTTCCACTCTGCCCCATTGGGGGCTGCGCTCATGCCCGTGTTTTCTAGCTATGCGTGCTCCATGGTCCGTTCTCCTACGTGTGCTACGTGCGTGTGGACGCGGACCTCCGCCTCGGTGGCGTACAACACGCCGCCTGCGCCATCCCCTTATAAGGAGCAAGAGCACGAGTATTACGATGATTGCTCCAATTACCACAAAGAGCGTCGGAGATACATTGATATGGATACTAATATGGAATGGAGCAGGTAATGTGATGTCCATGATGTTCCTTCCTCTTCTGCATAGTTGCTGTCAAATAGTGTTTACAGGCTTTCCTAAGCCTATGACCAATGATGAATTTCCCTGACAAGCATAGCGAATTGAACAGAAAAAAACAACCCCTGCACACTGTCCCACACGTGAAAAAAGCAATGCTCTATGACCAGACATCACAAGCAGCGAAAAGGCGCTCCCAGAGATGTTGCTCAGTCTCAACGTCAAGCGCACTGGAGAGATTGTCAAAAAGACGAACTCCTATTCTGAACCGAGTCAATAAAACGCCCAAGCAGTTGAGGATTTCCAGCTCAATACCGCCAAACAGCAGCAGGATCAACAGGCTAACCTTGGGCCATTGTGGTTGGAGATATGTTTTTATGGGTATAACAACATCGAACTGGCCCGCCAAGACTTTGCGCAGTTCGTGCGTGAGCTAGAGGACGAAGCTGAGGGGATCGGTCTTCCGCCTGGTATTCCACCTCAGCAAACCTATCTGCTACTCAAGGATGGTAAGCTGGTTGTAGGCGAGATCCGCTTTCGGCCTAGCTTGATGCCGCCCTATGAGAAATATGCTGGGCACATTGGCTACAATATCCGCCCAGATCAACGAGGCCGAGGATATGCCACTCGTCAACTGGCTCTGCTGCTGGAAGAAGCTCGCAAAATCCACCTTGTGGGCGTTTCACTGACCATCGAGGATGACAACCCGGCTTCAGTACGCGTGATTGAGAAGAACAGTGGCAAGCTGCTGCGTGCTATCGAAAATCCAGTCAAAGCACGGGTGATTGTCACTAACGATGACGAATTATTGGTTGTGGATGTCGTACAAACAGGTCAGCAGTGCAACCCCTATTGGATTGATCTAACGTAAACCCAACAGACAGAGGCCCAAACAGCACGCCTGGACCTCTGTCTGTTCTTATGTGAGCAGGTGTTTTATAGACGGCTATTGCGCTGGAAAAACCGCCAAGTTCTCAAATGTTGCTTGAGCGTTCGTTGTTACCTTTGCGACATGAGAAACAAACAATGCAACCGCACCGCTTTTATAGGTGGCATCGGTAAATGTGCTGACAGGTGTGTTATTAATGATAAAGCTCAATTGCGAGCCTTTCGCGATCACTGTCAGGTGATTTAATCGTCCATCAGTATGGACTGCATTGTTGGGGCCAGATTGCTTGAGCGCGGTAGATGTCGTATTATTGGTGGGATCAGCCGTCCCTTTGTAGATCCAGAACGAGCCATCTCCATACACTTCAAAGCGGTAATAAAGTCCCAGAGGACTATCCTGGGTTGAGGCGGCACGAATATAGATTCCATAGCCGTTCGATGTATCACCTTTTGCCAGTGCAGCATCGACATCAATACGGAAATCAGCGAAGGTCTTGCCAGGCAGTAATTCAGGGAATAGCAGCGACTGGTTATCTGCTTCCAACACCATCTTGCCACCTGCAATAGTGAACTTCGTCCCAGCGTGCGGGGTAGCATCCCAGTTTAAGCTATTGTCTTTGAATGAGTCGCTGAACAGCGGTGTGCCAGGTGGTGTGGATATCGCAGCTACAGTTGGAATACTGTTAGCAGTACTATTATTCGATTTGAGAAACTTGTAGCCAGCGAAAGCACCGCCACCAATCACAACAACCAATAAAACAACAATCACAACAACAATCACAACAACCACGGCCATACCGGGTCGGCGCTTACCCTCGTCCTCGTTTGGCTGATATCCACGCCGGGCTGGTGCATTCATCGTGCCCAGTGGCGAAACCCCTTTTTGCTGGGAGACCGCAAAGAAATTGTTGTTGGGGTTCTGTTGATAGTTTGCGAAAGGGTTATTTTGTGACGGTTGGCTCTGACCAAGAAAGCCAGTACCGTTATTGCCAAAGGATTGACCCTGACCAGGCAAACTGTTGCCGTTATTACCAAAAAGATTCTGTTGCAATGGTTGGGGTGGTGGTTGGTTCTGGCCTGGGAATTGCGTATTTTGTGGCCATCCACCTGCTTGTCCCGCCGTTGATCCCCATGATGATGAAGATCCGTTAGCGTCGGGCCATGCACCGCTGCCATTTTGTGGAAACTGAGGTGACTGAGGTGACTGTGGACCCCAGGAAGGTGCTGAAGATCTGGCTTGCTGTCCCTGTTGGAACATCCCAGGTTGCTGCCCCTGGGGCAACGGGTTAAGCGTTCCACACCGGGAGCATTGACTCTCAGTGAGTGCAAGAGGCGCTCCACAGCGCATACAAGGCCGGGCCGCTGCTCCACCGAAGGATGAATACATCGAAGACATACAAAAAAACCTCCAAAAAACTCTGCGCACGGGGAATTTCGTCTTGAAACATTCGCTTGAGTATCGCACACTCTTCGCTTGCTTGTCCACAAGATAGTAAGATTGTCCTCTAAAACCGAAGGTCGTTGCCCTTTTTTAAGCATACAGGAGACACACAAAAAGCGCCTTCTCGCTGAGAAAAGCGTGCATTAGGGGAAACATCTCTCACGTTTAAACGGATTAACGCGCATATGCAATGGTTGCGGCCTCTTCTCCGGGCCGCTTGCGACTATTTCTTGCAGGAGATGGTGATCCGGTGAGAGGCTACACACTGGGTCGGTGCGGGTAGCGTCACCAGTGAGCAGAAAAGCCTGGCAGCGGCAACCACCAAAGTCGATGGCACGTAACGCGCAACTCTGGCATGGTTCGGGCATCCACTCAGTACCACGAAAGCGTCTGAAGGCGGCAGATTCGTGCCAGATCCAGACGAGCGAGTGATCGCGTACATTGTCAAAGCGTAGATCGGGAATGGCCGAGGCAGTTTGGCAGGGCAGAACATCGCCAGACGGGTTCACCGCGAGATAGCGTTGTCCCCAGCCATGCATACAGGGTTTGGGTCGTTCAGCATAGTAATCCGGCAACACATACAGAACCTCCATTTTTCCGTGCAAACGTGCCTGGGCAGCAACAGCGATGTGCTCAGCCTGCTCTATCTGGTCACGCGAGGGCAAAAGCGCCTCTTTATTGAGAAAGGCCCAACCGACGTACTGGGTGTGCGCCAGTTCCAGACGTTGCGCGTCAAGTTGCTCGGCCAGCGCGATGATCTGTGCAAGCCTGTCGAGATTGGCACGATGCAGCACGACATTGACGGTAAGTGGCAGACCCAGTTCTCTTACAAGCCGGGCCGCAGCCAATTTGCGCGTGTGAGCAGATGTGCTGCCAGCTAAGCTATCCGCTAACTCCTCCTGATCTGCCTGAAAGCTGATCTGTATGCTGTCCAGACCAGCCTCGCGCAACGCCAGGGCACGACTCCTGGTCAAACCCAGACCACTGGTAATCAGGTTCGTATACATGCCTTCGTGCTGTGCACAAGCCACCAAAACAGGAAGGTCTTTGCGCAACAGTGGTTCGCCGCCAGAAAAAAGGATGTGCAGCACACCCAATGCTCCAGCCTCGCGAATGACGCGCAACCATTCCTCGGTAGTAAGCTCATCACCGCTGGTTTGTGCGGGATTGGAACAATAAGGACAGTGCAGAGGGCAACGATACGTCATCTCAGCCAGCAAGCCAAAGGGTCGGTAGCCGTTCGCTAGCTCATGTTTCATCGTAGAATTCTCTACTCATGGTATCGGGATCGTCTTCCAGCAATTCAACCAAACTTTGCTGGTGTAGCTTGAGAATATACTCGCTCAGATCGCCTTCGAGTTGGTCGGCTGGGGTGCAATAGGTCACGGCTAAGCGATTGAGGATCTCAGGAAACGAGCGTGTGCCATCGCAAAGCTGGATAATGGCCTCGCCGGTGGCATTGAGGAGCACCACGCCTTCAGGATAGAGCAGGATGGGTTCACCGCTCAGCTTGTCCACCTGCAAACGAGCTTTGGAAGCTAACCGGGGCTTCGCACTTTGCAAACGTTGGAGAAATGTCAAACTCATGAGTTTCCTTACGCCTCTCCAATCTAGCTGTTTGCCGCATCGAAATAAGCAACGTCCCTTTGTCTGTCACTCTGACCAATGTGTTCCTGGCCCGCGCCGTAGGTTAGGAGCATGGCATCCAGCATGGCCCATAACACATCGCATTTGAACGAGAGCGCCTGCAACGCAGCTTCTTGCAATTCACGCGTATCGCAGTAGTGAATGGTGAGAGCCAGTCCTTGATCGGAGTCTATTCGGGCCTGGATGATACGCGAACGGAAATAGTCCAGACCAACTGGATCAACCCAAGTATAGTACTTTTCAAAGGCAAGCAGACGTTCCTGCATCAAGTCGGGTGCGAAGAGTTCGGTCAGCGAGGAGGCAATAGCCAGCATCCAGGGTTTGGTACGTGCAAAATGGACATAGGCATCCACGGCAAAGCGCACACCTGGCAGGACATGCTCTTCGTTCAACAGTTCAGCGTGACTTAACCCCACAGCCTCGGCTAAACGCAACCAGGCTTCGATGCCGCCCTCACCTTCGTGGATACCATCGTGGTCGCTGATCCGGTGCAGCCAGATGCGGCGCACCTCGATGATCGGGCAGTTTGAGATGATAGCCGCGTCTTTGAGTGGAATGTTTTTTTGGTAATAAAATCGGTTGGCAACCCAGCCTTTGACCTGCTCTGGCTCCAACTGGCCGCTATTCATATACTGGTGAAACGCGTGCTTATCGTGATAATGCCCAGCACCGATAGCCTGGAGATGATCCAGAAATATCTCTTTTCTCAATATTCCCGCTTTTTCCTGTAATTGCATGATCCTATCCTTTTTACAACGTAAAATCCAGGCCATCATGGCCAATTTCTATGCCAGCTTCGGTAACTGCTGTGTATTCAGGAGAATCCTCTATCAACAGTGGATTTGTATTATTGATATGGACATAGATTCGGCGTTTGATCGGCAACGCGGCAAGCTGGATCAGACTGCCCTCTGGCCCTCCTACCGGCAAGTGTCCCATCTGTGCAGCGGTTTTCG
>JBDTBU010000247.1:0-25868 GCA_039923935.1 Ktedonobacteraceae bacterium
TGGGTATGACAGAAAAAAGTATTCCATATTTTTTCCTATCATACCCAGTACCACCGTTCTTTTTATTGTAGTAATAACCCCTCCAATTCATCCAGCACATTTTTTTGAGGTATACTTAACTCACCAGATACTCTATGCAGTTTCGCCTGCTAATCGAGGAAGAGAGAAGCTATGTCCGATACCGACGAGGTGCAAGAAATTATGCGCATCCGCAGCGCTTGGAGCATTGGCGCGGGCACGGTGGTTGTGGATCAGGAGCGTGTACTGCTGGTACGCAATCGCTATGGTGTAACAAAAGGCCGCTACCTGTTGCCAGCGGGACGTGTGAAGATTGGCGAACTGCCAGATCGTGCGGCTGAACGCGAGACGCTGGAGGAGACGGGCCTGCGCGTATCTGTCACTGGTCTGCTAGGTGTGCGCATCTGGGCACAGGAGAGCGGTGAGCACAACTATTTCTTTATGTTCGCAGCTACCTTGCTCTCACTCGCCAGCGAACTACGCCCCAACTTGGACGAGATCGACGATGCACGCTTCTTTTCACGTACCGAACTGGCCGCGCTCGGTCCTGAAGAAACCTGGGCTGGAGCCGTGGCTATCGCCTACAAAGCGTTGGATGGTCAAGCTAGCGCCTGGCCAAACGACGCTGCTCTCTCCAGCGATTCCGGCGTCGCAACACCCGAACGCTGGCGCATCTGGATGTAGATTACTAACGGATATAGGGTAGAACGAGTGAAGAATCGTTCAGCAATTTTTCGCACGTTCTACCCTATATCCGTTACAACAATTAGATTGCGCGTGCTAGATGATAGTCTTTCGCGCCTTTGCGTAGCACCAAACATTGGCCTTCGATCAGTGTTGAGAGATCGAGCGTGGCCTGCGTATCCGTCACACGCTGGTTGTTCACATTGATGCCACCGCTCTCAATCAGACGCCGCGCCGCGCCCTTAGAGGGGGCGATGCCACAAGCAACGACTGCCTCGACCAGCGCCAGGCCTGCACCCTCGAAGGCGGCTTTGGGCAGCTCGTGCGAGGGCACATCGGCGAAGATGTCCAGCACATCGCCCGCGCTCAGCCCGGCCATCTCGCCGCCGAAGAGCACGCGTGTAGCTAGCAGAGCGCGTTGCAATTGGGAGTCGCCATGCACCATCCGTGTGACCTCTGCACCGAGACGGCGCTGGGCCTCACGCTTCTCCGGCGCAGTCCCCATGCTCGCTTCTAGCTCCGCGATCTCCGCTTGCTCCAACATCGTGAAGAATTTAAGGTATTTCACGACATCACGATCATCGGTATTAAACCAGAACTGATAGAAGCGGAACGGCGAGGTCAGGTTGGGATCGAGCCAAACTGCGCCTGCTTCGGTTTTGCCAAACTTCACACCCGCGCTAGTTGTCACCAATGGAAAGACCATACCATAGCCCTTCGCACCGCGCATCTTGCGGATAAGCTCGGTACCAGCCACGATATTGCCCCATTGATCGCTTCCGCCCATTTGCAGGACGCAGTTATGGCGCTCATGCAGCATCAAGAAGTCGTACGCTTGGAGTAGCATATAGCTGAATTCGGTGAACGAAATGCCATCGCCTCGCTCGTAACGCTGCTTCACCGACTCTTTGGCTAGCATATAATTCACCGTGAAATGCTTGCCAGTATCGCGTAGAAAATCGACCATGCTAATGGTGGTAAGCCAGTCGGCATTGTTGAGCAGCAAAGCAGGATTAGTCCTGCTCTCAAAGTCCAGGAAGTGAGCGAGCTGCCCGCGAATGCCAGCCAAGTTCTCGGCTAGCTTCTCATTCGAGAGCAACTGGCGTTCAGTCGTTCTGCCACTGGGATCGCCGATCATGCCCGTGCCACCGCCAGCCAGAGCGATGGGCGTATGTCCATGGCGTTGTAGACGCACCAGGCCCATTATGGGTAACAGCGAACCAACATGCAGACTCGCCGCCGTTGGATCAAAACCGATATAGCCAGTGATGTGCGACGTTGCCAGCGCCTCCTGCACTCCCTCGGTTGCGTCGTAGAGCATCCCGCGCCACTGTAATTCTTCGTAGAGATTCATGTGTAATTTGCCTCACAAAACAAAGTTGAGATAGGTTGTGTCCGTACTGCTGCCGCTATTGTAGCAGAGTGAGGCGGAGGTCTCAACCTTTTGCCCATGCAGACGGACTACTCCAATGAAGCTCTCTATTTTCTGCGAACTCTTCTATTTCTCAGTTTTTCCCAAATGGTATGGAGCATATGTATTTCGTGAATATCCAGGTTTAAGCCATCTTTTAAAAGTATTTGGTCTGTTATTTCAATTACAGTCTTTATATCATTTTTTCGCAAGAGCTTGTCCAGATCAAATAGGTCGAGGTTTTCCGAACACCGCAAGGGCAAGAGTAGCTTTTCTACTTCGCTCGGCTCGAAGGTAAGTACTCCTCCTCCATAACTTCGCCCAGTAACCTCTGCAAAAGCAAAAGTAAGGACATTCATAAATACTGACGTGACTACTCGTTTGTCTATGTTCTCAAAGAAGCGAACCCTGTGAATTGTATCAGTACAAGTAGCATCTGTCTCATTAAGAACAATTTTGGGGTAATTGTGCACTTGACGAAGCATAAACGCATCTGGTCTCCATAAAGATGGAACGATATACCAAGGATTACGAATACTACACTTATAGCCTTTATGAAAATGTTGCTCTTCACCTTTTAAAACATAGGTTTGTAAAGCTGCTGGCAATCCATCAAACGGAATATGAGGTGTATGTAGTAAGAAAGCCGGTAATTGAGCATTTGCGTTTGTTTGCCAATCTGTTTCACTAAAAATAGTCCCTTTTAGGTGTCCTGAACGGCTCACGATTTTTTTAGTAAAATCTCCTAAATAAGCGTCTTTTACTTGCTGTTCACTTAAAATAAAGAATTTATTTTCTCCAGTGACCACACCGACATCTACTGAAAAAAGGCTGCCAGAGAGTGTAAGCTGAGGATTGTTTTTTAGGGTACGAAGAAGCTGAATCTCATCGGCGTTTAGGAAATACTGGGTCCACTTCTCTTTTGAGTGATCCATTGGTTTAAGATCGGCTTCTGTAAACTCTCTATGGATATGCGTTGCCAATTCATCTGCATTCTCAAATTCTAGCACTCTGATCCCGTTGCATCTCGTTGTGCCGCGCTCACCCAAAAGTAAAACAACCTCTTGTTGAATGTCAGCAAATACAAGCTTTTTGAAAGTGACAATGGTAATCTGGCTATAAAAATCGCTGAGGAAGCGCCTCGTTTCAGCAGCATAGTTTACCTGAAATAATTCGGCTGGTATAACCATCGCGAGTCGGCCATTTGGCTTAAGTAGCATACTTGAGGCGATGAGAAATGGAAGCCATGAATTCATCAGGCGGCTGGGTTTAAAACCAGCTTGCTTCATGATATTGACAGCAATATCTCTATACTCTTCTGGGAAATTCTGGTATCGAATGAAAGGTGGATTCCCAATGATAGCACTAAAAGTCTGTTTTTCTGTGCTAACCGACCCCATAAAGCTTTGCTCGAAAAGATGGTTTTTACAATAGGTAAAGAAATCTCCGATATGAATCATCCCAGAGGCAGGATAGATACCACACGCCTTTACCCGCTCTTCGGCTTTAGCAGCTTCATCGGGATCTATTTCTATCCCGTGTAATTGCTGGGCAATATCTGTTTTTCTTGAACCTAGCCTTAAAAAAGTTTCGATGCTAGCTTCAAGTAACGTTCCATCACCGCAACTTGGCTCTAGAACCGACGCTGTAGGTGATTGAATAGCCCATTGCGCAAGAAAATCAGCAATACGTTTGGGTGTATAATATCCTCCGCGTAACTTTTGATATGTAGGAGCAATTTTCATACTAGCTAGCCTTTCTCGTTCGAATCAAAAAATTCGTTTGTTTTACTAAATTCCTCTATCCACCTCAAATCATCTTCACCGATTATATAAAGCGTATTAATAAGCTCGTTAACTTGCTTTCTTAAAAGATGTAACTGCCGTTCTAAAGGAATTTTCACTTTCGGAAGTTTCGCTTGCGTAAAAGCATTTGTAAGTGTGTTAAGCTGCTGAACAAGTAATACAATTCTACTGTACACCTCATGCTCATTTTTGTTCTCGAAATCAATCATCTTGATGGGGATGTCGGCGATGAACTGTTTGCCACGAGAACTATAATCACCTCGAACTCGCACTGAACCTGAGTGGATCATAGCCTCAAATACAGGATGATGTAGAATAGCCTGAACGTAGAAAAGAGCATACTGAGAGGTGCGTTCTTGCCTTAAAGCGTAATATGGACCATTCCCTCCACCTGTAAAAAGAATATTACCTTCATCGTATGCATAACGAGCATCTAATGACAGCGTTGACCAGATAAGCTTGGACTGCCCATCAAATTTTGTCAAACTCTGAGATCGCCCATAGCGATACCATGTCTCAGGCGTATATCCCTGCGTTTTTCGTATCTCAAGTCGATCCTTATGTTCATTGAGATACTGCCAACACTCAGGGAATTGGTTTTGCATCTCATCTGGTGTGTATAAAATAGCCCGTTGTACAGTTTTTCCGTTTTTCAAGGTGATGGTTTCTGTATGATAAGGGAATATCATATAGGTATTTGCTCTTGGTGTAGCAAATGCTGGCACAGGGATATCATAGAGGGCAGGACGAACAATAGATCTTTCTATCGTCCATTGTCTCCCATTGACATCTTCAAACGTAATACTATCAGCCGTCTCCTGTCTGGGGTAAAGGATGTAAATTTTATCATCACTTGTCTGTAATCCAACAAATATATTATAAACATCTTTGAGGCGTGAAGGATTTTGTTTGAGAAGGCGCTCAAAAAGCTCATTTAGTTGTGGCGGAACAAGACGCCAGGGACGTTCGTCAAAATCATCCGCGCTATAGGATATGCTTTTTTGATCGTTTCCATAACGCCATTTGTATAGATTGGTTACGTACTCAACACGAACTAGGGGAGAAGCCATTTTGCTTAGCAGTAAAATACAAGTATATGTTGTAGTTTGTCTAGCAAATATTTGTTGGACACCAAAATCTGTAATTTCGGTAAGATACTTATTTGATGCTATAATATTTCGCAGAACTGCACCAGCTTTTGTTTTAAAAAAGTGATTTGGCACAATATATCCAAGAGAACCAGATGATTTGAGTAAAAATAAGCTTCTCTCAATAAAGAGAGCATATTTATCAAAATTGTCGTTTTTTGCTGTACTATATGGAGAGAATCGGCTTTTATAGTATTGAACTTCATTAGGTGAATATTTCACCATGTTTTGTATACGGATATAGGGAGGATTGCCTATAATGAGATCAAACCCCCCTTCCGCTATAACTTTCGGAAATGCTTGCTCCCAATCTAATGGATTTAACTTGGCAAAGTTCTCTGCTTGCATACTTACATTTTTATCGAATTGAGCGTAGGCGCTGTCTACCAAGCTATTTCCCCATAGAATGTTGTCAGCCAATTTCGGCAAGGCACGCATGTTATATTGAGTCAAATACGCATTTATAGAAGCAGCAGTTTCGTTTTCGAGAATTTTGAGTAATAAGCTGAATTGTGTGACTTCAACAGCTTGTAAATCAAGATCAACGCCATATATATTGCTCAGTAGGATACGGCGCTTTTCAGTTAAGGAAAGATACCAACTTCCACTAATCCCTTCATATATTTCCTGACGATGGTTATCAGGTCCATCATTGAGGTACCATTCTATATGGTAGTTAAGAAGATATTCATAGGCAGCAAGAAGGAAAATACCAGACCCGCAAGCTATATCAGCAATTCGTAGCTTGGATAGCTCAATTGGTGATTTTCCTTGGCAGAGTAGCTTAAGGGTTTTCTGGACTATTTTATCAACAATATATTTGGGAGTAGAAACAACTCCACTTGATTCTACTATCTCTGGTTTTGGTGTAATCCGAATTTCTTTATCATCAAGCAATTCAACAGTTTTTCCAAGAAAAATCTCATAGATTTCGCTAATAACATCTGTTTCGACTACGGCAAAGGCATAGGGACTTTCAGGAAAATACAATGCCTTAAAGATATGTATCAGCACCTCACTTGCTATTTCAATATTCAGAGAGAGTTGATCTTCAACAAAATCAAATAGGCCGGAATTGTATCTTTTATCAGCTTTAATAAAAAGAGTTTTGAGATCCTGATAGGTTTTAATTTCCTTTAGAGACTCATATTTCTCTAATTCTCTGTCCTCACAAACGCGAAGAAAGATAATTCTATCAATAAGCCTTTGTACAAGAGCGTTAATATCATCCTGGTTGAGTAATGGATTATGCAGAAGGAGATCCTCGGCTAAGCTTTTGCGCCATCCCTCGATTTGATTTAAAAAGTATTGATCGAAACGTTCTGTGCCTATCTGTTTTCCTTCGGAATCAAATCGTTTGTCAAACTCGCCCGAAAATACTGCCTCACGCGAGATTTGGTCATAAATTTCATCGAACTTCTCTACATATTCTGTATAGTTATATATTTTTAATCTTCCTACTGCTACATTATCTCTGTTTCCTGGTCTTTGGCGGCAATCGTATAGTATAAGCTTATCAAAATTTGAAAGAACTGATATTGACATTCTTGCATTCCATCCGTAGCGGCGAACCTGAAATGCTGCTTTACTATTTGTTACAATAGCTACAGAGGGCTTTTTGGCTTCGAGAAAGAACTTTCGCTCTTGAGCAACACGAAAAGCATAATCTGGTTTCTTATTTGTTGATCCCTCATCTTCTTTATCATCAACTTGTACATTTGCTTCATGAACTACTTCACGCAAATGTTGTGGAGCATGTTTCTTGTTCTCCACATCCCAACCAAGAGCTTCCAAGAAGGGATTGAGAAAATCTGTACGCAGAAATGTTTCGTTGTAATTAAATTTAGGATGTGTATATTCATGGTGGTTTTCACTGAAGCGCTGTACTAAATCTTTAACAAGTTCTTTTTTCGCGTCATGCCTACTCAATTTACGTTGTCCTCACTCCAGTTAATCGTTCAATAATGCATTCTATTGTACTCTTCTTTGTCGCCAATAGCCAAGTGAATAGAACAATTATCTGGTCAATGTCAACCAAGCAGCAGAACTCATGTATACACCTAGCGAGCTATCTATTATGGGCAAGCTCTGGACCCCTCCCCAATTTTTGTGACATACTATATCTGGAATTGTTCCTCAACAAAATTTTTGCAATGGAGCAAACGAGCATGACAGCACAAGACACCGCAGCGGCCTCGCTGAAACGCACTCCACTCTATGAGCAGCATCGCCAGCTTGGTGCACGCTTGGTGGAGTTTGGAGGGTGGGAGATGCCGGTGCAATATAGCGGTATTCTGGACGAGCATCGGGCGGTGCGTACACACGCTGGCCTCTTCGATGTTAGCCATATGGGCGAGTTCAAAGTGACTGGCACGGACGCGCTGGCCTTCTTGCAGCAGCTTGTCCCCAACGATGTCTCACGCCTGGCGGTAAACCAGGCATTGTATACGCAGTTCTGCCAGCCAGACGCGGGCGTAGTGGACGATCTGCTTATTTATCACCTTGCTGAGAACAACTATATGCTGGTGGTGAACGCGGGCAATATCGACAAAGATTTTGCTTGGGTACAGCAGCATAGCCAGGGCTTCGAGGTGACGATTACGAATCAGTCCGACGCTACTGGCCTGATCGCGTTGCAGGGACCAGCCGCGCTGGCTATCTTACAGCCGCTCACAGGAGTCGATCTCTCGGCCATTGCGTACTACCATTGCGTACCGGGCGTGGTGAGCAGCACAAGCTGCCTGATTTCGCGCACGGGCTATACTGGAGAAGACGGTTTTGAACTCTATTGCTCGGCTGAAGACGCGCCCGCACTCTGGGTAGATCTACTGACCGCTGGCAAAGAGCATGGCCTGTTGCCAACTGGTCTGGGTGCACGCGATACCCTACGTCTAGAGGCCGCGTACTGCCTTTACGGGCACGAGTTGGACGAGACGACCAATCCGCTAGAGGCCAGTTTGGGCTGGACCGTCAAGCTGGCTAAGGGCGAGTTTAGCGGGCATGATGCGCTGGTGAAGATCAAGGCGGAGGGTCTGAAACGCAAGTTGGTTGGTGTGGAGATGATCGAGCGCGGCGTGTGTCGTGGCGGTTATGCCATCTACGCAGACGAGCAGCAGATCGGCGCGTTGACGAGCGGTGCGCCTAGTCCCACGCTCAATAAGAATATCGGCATGGGATACGTCGAGGCCGCGCACGCTGTGCCGGGCAAGATTGTCCAGATCGACATTCGGGGTCGTAGGACCGCCGCCAAAATTGTGGCTTTGCCTTTCTACAAACGTTCAAAATAAGGGATAACATCATCCAAAAGGAGTTATTACGCATGGCTGGCCTTACTCATCCTGCTAATCTCAAGTATACCAAATCCGACGAATGGGTGCGTATCGATGGCGACGAGGCAACCATCGGCATCACCGATTACGCCCAGGATCAACTTGGTGATATTGTCTATATTGAACTGCCCTGGGACTCGCAAACGCTGGCCCACGAGGATAAGTTTGGCGATATCGAATCGGTCAAAGCAACCTCTGAACTGGTCTCGCCTGTCAGCGGCAAGGTCATCAAGGCCAACGAGGCTTTGAAGGATACACCAGAGCTTATCAACGATAGCCCCTACGACGAGGGTTGGATGCTGGTTGTGAAACTCTCCAACCTAGCTGAACTGGGCGGCTTGTTGAGCGCTGCACAGTACGAGGCATATTTAGAGGGTCGCTAATTTTTATTTTGTATGGTTGGTGGGTGGAATAAACGTTATTAACGTTTATTCCACCCACCAACCATACAAACGGTTGTTCTTTTTTTTCAATGTATCACGGATTTATCACGGAGATTTTTTCCATGAGTTATATACCCAATACGCCGGAGGATCAGCGTATCATGCTTGATACGTTGGGCCTGCCCAATTTGGAGGCGTTGCTAACACCGGTGCCGGAGCATGTGCGCCTGCGCCGTCCACTCGATCTACCCGCCGCGCTGGCTGAGCCGGACCTGAAACGTGTGCTGGGTGGCATCGCAGCACGCAACAAAAGCCTGGATACGACGATCTCGTTCTTGGGCGCGGGCAGCTACGATCACGCTATTCCCAGCGTAGTACCGCATTTACAGCATCGTTCCGAGTTTGTCACATCTTACACGCCCTACCAGCCTGAAGTCAGTCAGGGCATGCTCCAGGCCATCTACGAGTTCCAGACCATGGTTGCACAGATTACCGGGCTGGATGTCGCTAACGCCTCGCTTTACGACGGCTCTACCGCTATGATCGAGGCTGTTTTGCTGGCACTGGGACCAGGCGGACGTGGCGAAATCGTGATCTCGCAGGGCGTCGATCCGCAGTACCGTCGCGTGCTGCACACCTATGCCCACGCGCGTGGCTTCCACGTCATCGAAGTGCCGCTGGTCAACGGCGTGACCGACCTGACAGCCCTCAACGAAGCGGTCAAGTCCACAACCGCCGCAGTGGTTGTACAACAACCGAACTTCTTCGGGAACGTCGAGGATATGCGTGCCATCGAGCCAATCGCGCACAAAGGCAAGGCCATCTTTGTGACGACCATCACCGAGCCAGCCTCGTTGAGTCTGCTGGCCTCGCCCGGCGAATATGGCGCTGATATCGCTGTTGGCGAGCTAATGAGCTTCGGCAACACTATGAGCTATGGTGGTCCGGCCCTAGGCTTCATGGCAGCACGTACCAAGTTCATGCGCCTGTTGCCGGGTCGCTTGGTTGGCCAGACCGTCGAAGAAGGCGGCCAGAAGCGCACCGGTTACGTGTTGACCCTGCAAACCCGTGAACAGCATATCCGCCGCGAACGTGCTACCTCTAACATCTGTACCAATCAATCCTTGTTGGCTGTGGGCGCTACCATCTACATGGCAACCATTGGCAAGCAGGGTTTCCGCGAACTGGGCGAACTCTGTCTGCAAAAGGCTCACTACGCCTTCCGCCAGATCACCAGCGTACCGGGCTTCAAAGCTGCCTTCAAAAGTCCATTCTTCAACGAATTTGTGATTGAGTCGCCAGTACGGATTGGAAAGTTGCAAAAACAGTTTGAGAAAGCTGGTATTATCGGTGGCTATCCACTGGCGCAGGAATATCCTACCATGCCCAACGCCATGCTTTTCTGTGTGACGGAGACACGTACCAAGGCCGATATTGATCTACTGGTCGAAACGTTGAAGGAGGTGCAGGCATGAGCGAGAAACTGATTTTTGAGAAGGGTGCCCCAGGTCGTCGCACGTCGATTATGACCGCGATGGACGTGCCCACAGAGCCGCTTGAGAACATGGTACCCGCTGGCATGTTGCGGAAGAACGATGCACCATTGCCGGAAGTCAGCGAGATCGAGATTGTGCGCCATTACACGCATCTCTCGCAGCGCAACTTTGGCGTGGATACTGGCTTCTACCCGCTCGGTTCGTGCACCATGAAGTACAACCCCAAGGTTAACGAGGACATGGCCGCGCTACCCGGCTTCGCGCATATCCATCCTTTGCAGCCTGAAAGCACTGTGCAAGGCGCGATCCAGATCTTCTACGAACTGGAACAGTATCTAGCTGAGATCGCTGGCATGACCCGTGTGACCCTCCAGCCGTCTGCAGGCGCACACGGCGAGTTAACGGGCCTGATGCTCATCAAAGCGTTTCACGAGAGTAAGGGTCAGGCACACCGCAACATCGTGCTCATTCCCGACAACGCCCACGGCACCAATCCCGCCAGCGCGACTTTAGCCAACTATAAGGCTGTTGAGGTTAAGAGTGATCCAGTCACCGGCGGTATCGAGAAGGAGTATCTCAAACAGTTGCTCGACGCGCATGGGAGCGAGATTGCGGCGATTATGATGACCAACCCCAACACGCTGGGTCTTTTCGATAGCAACATCGAGGAGATTGCGCGTATGGTCCACGCCGTTGGTGGGCAACTCTACTATGATGGAGCCAACGCCAACGCCGTGCTGGGCATCACACGTCCCGGAGACATGGGCTTCGATGTCGTGCATCTCAACCTGCATAAAACGTGCAGCACACCACACGGCGGCGGCGGTCCCGGAGCCGGTCCCATCGGGGTCAAAGCGCATCTTGTGCCCTTCCTGCCGGGTCCATTGCCAGGCAAGAACGGGCAAGGCGAATACTACTGGCAGGAGCCGGGCGAGCAGTCGATTGGCAAGGTACGTGCCAACATGGGCAATTTCGGCGTGCTTGTACGTGCCTACACGTATATCCGCACATACGGTCCCGCTGGCCTGCTGCACGTTTCGCAGAGTGCCATTCTCAACGCCAACTATCTCAAGCACGAGTTAGCCAGCGATTATGAGATTGCCTACCCGCAAACCTGCCAGCACGAATTCATCGCCACGGCAGAGCGCCAGAAGGAGGAGAGCGGCGTCACGGCCACCGATATAGCCAAGCGCCTGCTCGACTTCGGCATGTACGCGCCAACGATCTACTTCCCATTGATCGTTCACGAGGCCATGATGATCGAGCCAACCGAGACTGAGACACGCGAGACGCTCGACAGTTTCGTCGCCGTCATGCGCCAGATTGCCGAGGAAGCGCGTACCAACCCTGAGCTAGTCAAAACCGCGCCGCACACCACACCAATCGGGCGGCTCGACCAAGTTCTAGCTGCCCGCAAACCCAATTTGTGCTGGACCCCTGGGCAGGAGACCACGCACTAGAAAAGTGCATTTTTTACAAAAGAGCGAAATATGTGCTCAAAATCGTGTGAAACACGATTTTGAGCACATATTTCGCTCTTTTGTAATGGGCTGTGCCTAAGCCGCGATCATGGGGTGTGGAACGGGTTGGCCTATCTTCTGAGCATCCTCTATCCAGAGTTCGATCACTTCTAGAATATTTGTAAGTGCTTCCTCGTACGTTCGTCCGTGCGTTTTGCAGCCTGGAAGTTCAGGCACGCTGACAATATAAATCTTGTCATCATCGTCCCACTGGATCGAGAGTGAATAGTGTGTAGGATTCATGGTTTCTTTCCTATCGCCTTCTTTATGGGAGTGGGAAACTATCATATATCTTCTAGCATAAAAGTACTATGGAAGAACAAACGTTTTGTTTCCCGCGTGAAATCATGTAGTATAATTATACTATACAGTGCAATATATGCACGTTTGAACAGTGTTGGGTAATGCGGTAGGTAGATAAAATGTGAAGTATCCGAAGCATATCACCTTCCCATGTTAGGAAAATGGTCGGAGTTGGTAGGATAGTTTGTTTAAGTTTGAGGAAAAGGAGACAGGGGTTATGGCAGAACAGGAAAAACGTGCGGAGAACGAACAGCAGCACAATATTGTGGTATCGCCGTTTGACGCAATTCGGCATATTGATGGGCAAGAGAATGAGTATTGGAGTGCACGAGAACTCTATAAATTGTTGGGGTATTCAACTTGGCAGAAATTTCAATACGCTATAGAGCAAGCTAAGAAATCTTGCGAACAAAGTGAACAAGCGGTTTCAGACCATTTTAACCTCCAAGTTAAAATGGTCACGATTGGTTCAAAAGCTCAGCGAAAAATGGATGATTATCACCTCTCTCGTTATGCCTGCTACTTGTGTATACAGAATGCTGATCCCATAGGAAAACCCGTTGTAGCACTCGCGCAAACCTACTTCGCTGTTCAAACACGACGTCAGGAGTTGACCGATCAGATTGCGGCACTGCCGGAGGATCAGCAGAGACTTATCTATCGCTCCGAAATGGCTATTCTCAACCAAAAATTGAACGAGTCCGCTCAATATGCCGGAGTGATCTCGCCTCGCGACTTCGCCACATTCACCGACCATGGGTATCGCGGATTATACGGTGGTCTGGCAGAGAACACTATTCATGCGCGTAAGAGACTGGAAGAAGACGAACATATTCTCGATCACATGGGCAGCGAAGAACTCATTGACAACCTGTTTCGTGCCAAACAAGCGGAAACAAAACTCAAGCGAGACAACATCCAGGGCAAGAACGCAGCTAATTCGACTCATTTCACTGTCGGACGCAAGGTACGCGAGTTTATTATCAACGAACTAGGCGGCACACCACCAGAGGATTTGCCTACACCAGAGAAGAGTATCAAACAACTTCAACACGACGAACATTTCCAGGTCAAGTACAAAGATCAGCTCAATCTGTTCGAGACTCGATCCGAAGAGCAAGAGTGAATTCTGTGAAAAATGCACGCTTTATTTTATCGCCTAGCTGGGAAGAATCAGCGTACCAGCTTTTATAATGCTCTCATACTCATTGGCCCTGGCAATGGCGTCTGGTGGAACATCCAAGTTGGGGGTTGCGAAGCCGATGCCGTCGTGTGCTAGATCGAACGTGATTGGTTTTTTCACGAAGGCGTTGTACTGGTTATTCTCGGCGTCGTTGATAATATCGTAGACTGCCGTGTTCACGTGTTTCAGTGCGCTGGTAATCACGCTTCGGCGGACCTTGCCAGACGCATCTTTGCTCTGGTCCACATCCATCCCGATGCTATAGACGTTTTTTTGCGTGGCAGCATCCAGTGCGCCAATGCCACAATCGCGGGCAACCTGGAAGATGATATCTGCCTGTTGCTCGCTGATCTGACTGTTTGCGATAGCTTGACATGAGGCAGGATTGGTGAAGTCGTTGGAGTAACCCACTACGATATTGATGTTTGGATCGACTTTTCGGGCACAGTATTTGTATCCGGCAATAGAGCGATTAATACTCGGAATCGGCAGGCTACCAACCGCGCCAATAGTGTTTTTTCCCAGCAGTTTGGGCAGCTTCGTTTTGCCGTCCACTTCCATCTGAGCGGCCAGCGCACCGACGATACAGCCAGCTTCCTGCTCGTTAAAGAAGAGTGCTGCCACGTTGGGAAGATTCTCGCAAGCACCTGTGTTTGGATCGGGTACCGCACAGCCATCTACCATAGCAAATTTCTTGTTGGGGAATTCTTTGGCAACTTTATCCAGCGGCGTCTGCATAAAGAAACCAACTGCGACCACCATATCGGCCTCTCCAGCCGCAGTGGTTAGGTTCGTCAGATAATCATTCGAGGTCGTTGCTGGGATTACGAGGGGCGTAAAGCCATAGTGCTGGGAAGCTTTGAGGTAGCCTGCGCTGGCAAGTTGATTGAAACTGCCGTTGCTCTGGTCGCTGCTATCAGTCACTAAAGCAACCGTTGTGAAACTTGCCGTAGTGGGCGTACTGCCTGCATGGCCGCTAGGGTGAATGTTCGTCGTCGCGTTGTCACAAGCGGTGAGCAGCAATGCGCACAGACTGAGGATCGTCGCTGCACGGGCCATACTACGCATGTTCCTCATAAAAATTCCCTTTCGCATCACAAACATCTTACGCCATTCATCCAATTCAGTGCAAGCGCTTTATGCACCAGACTTACGTTTAGAGACGATGTATCCGGTTGTTTGGTGACGCTGCATTGAACCATGATCCTAAACGCAGCGTGTGCGCTGAGTGACTGAGCACTTAGCGCACACGCTGCGTTTTCTGTGTATTACAGGTTAGGCGCGAATCTCTTCCAGCATGGAGAGATTGACGAACAGGTCACAAGCTTGGCGTAGGGTTGCTGACATCGACTCGTCGAAGGCAGCTACCTCAACACGCACGCCGTGATCCGAGCAGTAATCCAGCATCGGCATAAAGTCGCTATCGCCGCTGACCAGCACAACGCAGTCCACTGCCTTGCCATCTACCAAGCGAACCACATCCATACACAGGTCCAGGTCCAAGTCTGCCTTTTTGGCACCGCTGGAGAAGGTTTTGTAGTTTTTAGTGGTGATGCGATAGCCCAGACCCTTAACCGCCTGTAAAAACATTTGGTCATCGCCCGGCTGTGGGCTGGTGGGACAATAGGCTTGTGCGCGTACTAGGCGGCGGTTGCCGCGCAAGAAGTCGAGCAGTTTGCCAAAATCGACAGTCATGCGCAGTGTACGCGCTGAGTAAAGCAGATTAGCCACGTCCACAAAGACGCCTACACGCTCGTTCGACGGGAACGCTGGCAACGAGACTGTGATGTTGGTAGGTGTCTGGTTGGCACGTCGCAATTCCGAAACCATGCGGTCAGTCTGGACCTGAATCGCTTGCGCGACCATATTGCCCAGGTGGTTGACCGAGGACGCGGATATCAGCGGGCTTTCCGCATGTTTCACCGTATGAGGGGTGGTGGTTGCGCTGCGCAGCACCTCGTTGCGTGTGTGGCGCACCTGTGGTGTGGTGGGAAACACACTTCCGCGAGCAGGTGATGGTTCTGGTCCCATGAATGGTCCCGCGCTATCATTGCCCTGATTCATCTGATTCACGGTAAAACCAGAGGTAATGTTATAATTTTGTGCGGCGGGCGGAGTAACCGGTGCAGCCGGCATGCTCTTTGGCATAGCAACCGCCGCGAAGGGTGCTGGCATTGGCATTGGCGCGGCTGGCGTTGGTACCACTGGTGCTGCTGCTACTGGTTCTGGCTGCTGTACCGCTTTGGGTGCGATCAAGCCATTGCTGGCGGTCACTGGGCCAACGGTTCCCATCCGACGGCGACGGCGGCGGCGCGAGTTTGCAGCCTGTAACTCTGCATATTCCAACGGTGGCAAATCTTCTATAGCGACCTCTAGCACAGGTTCGGACTCCTTCTCAGGAACCGCAACTTCCACGACTGGTAGGACTGGGGCTGCTTGCTCTTTCTCACGCTGGCGCTCGTGGTTGCCACGCTTGCGACGCTCGCTCGTGGGTGCAGGAGTCACCGGAGCACTCACTTCAGGACTAGCTGGCTCTATTTCCGGCACGCTTGCCTTCTGTGTGGGCGTCTCAGGGGCCGCAGCTACATGGGTTTTTGCGGTACTGGGCTTCTGTTCAGCAAGCGTTGCGCGTTTCTCTTTTGCCTCAATACTACGCGCCGAAGCAGGCGTCGGTGCAGCTTTTGCGACAGACGGGCTGATGCTGGCCGTAGCAGCAGGTCGATCAAAACGATAACGCCGCGCTGGACGGGTTTCCGGCTCTTCACTCTGAGGCGCTTCAACTGCTGGTGCGCTCTCCTCTTTTGCTTCTACCTCTGGCTTTGCCAACTCGACAGGCTTGACATGCTCTTCCGCACGGTGTCGGCCATGACGTGGCAAGCGCAGACGTGTGGCCGGACGCAACAAAGGCGAAACCGGGCGTTCCATCGAAAGTGTCGGTTGCGTTAGGCTTGTTTGCGCCTCTTCCATTTGACTGCCTGCTTCTTCTGTGTGAGCAGCATCCCCACTCTGCACCTGTTCACTTGTTGTTCGTATTTCTGTATTCTCCACAGCCAGGGTTGCAAAATCAGGCTCCTGATTCTGCAAAAGCGCGTTCAAACGTACTTCTGTCTGGCGGAATTCCTCGATAAAATCAGTAAAGGGTCGCACTGTCTCTGTCTGAGACGTTGGTGCCTGGGCTTTTCTCCGGCTAAAGAACGGGAATATCTCGTTCTCAAGCGGGGTTGGCGGTTCCGCTACAAACAACGCACTCACCCCGGAAAACACATCATCAACCGCCGTAATGAACGCATCAAGTGGAACGTGCGCTGCGGCCTGGGAATACTCAGGCTCAGGCTGGGCTTGTTGCTCATCAGAAGCCTGAACAGGGTGCGGCTCTTCCGAATGCGTTGGTTGTTCTGCATCTGATGTGGACGGCGCATCGTTTGTATGTGCCTCAGCCGAGGTTGTCCCTGACTGGCCTTCCAACGCTGTGGTTTGCTCTTCTGCGAGTGGAGCATCCATTGTTGTGGGCTGTTTCGAGCTTTCGGAGGCAGACAACTGCTCGCCGTCGGGCGTTTGCCCGTCGTTATGCTCTGAATGAGTATGTTCTGTTATCACTAAAATCTCCAGTCTCAATACGTACGGACCGGAGCGCAGGCACTTGCCATCAATCAGGCGTTGCCCTTGAGCCATAGAGAATATTCAATTGCAGATGTTTTTGGCGAGTTCGAAAAAACTCACACATCGTCTCACGCTTCCGCAACGGGTGTTCGGAGAAAAGCTCCAAGTACAGGCTCATTTTTATCGCGCACAATACCTTTAGCATACACGCTTTTTACTCCGCGCAGGCAAACCGCTCATTCGCTCAGCCTCTTATCCAGATCGAGCAAACAGTTTTATTCCTGTTTTTCGCGCTCGATCTGATCAGAGGTTTCTGTTTGTCTACGTGGATCAGAAGCTTTCCCACCGATCCGCGTTGTGCATGGCAGAGGCAGCTTACAATGCCGCCTTTTTAGTATTCTCGGACAGGCTTGCTTACGCTACTACGACGCTCCGGCCCGGTCCCATCTATAGCCGTTGTTGCTAATCTTGTTGTACGCTACCAGTCAACGGCGGCAAGCTGGTAGATACAGAATCGACGGGCGCTTCTCTACGTTCGTGTGTTTCACTTGGCATATGCCGATCCGACACAGACCTATCTGGTTCTTGTGCCAGCCCATCAACAACAATGTGCTTCACCTCGTTGTTGACTCCTGGCTGGTTTGTTGAGCGCCACACATGCACGATCCGCTCTACAGCGGTCACATGTGATAAAATTGCTAGCAGCAACAACGCCCAGATAGTTGTGCCCGTCAATAATCCGATAGTCAGAATAACGACACGTTCAGGACGAGCCAGCAGCCCCGTTTTGCATTCCAATCCTAAACCTTCAGCGCGTGCTTTCGCGTAACTTACCATCAGCGAACCAACTGCGGCCACGAAGATTAAGACGATCATCCATGTCTGCTCGCTAGGCCAGGGCCACAAAGCTTCATGCAGGCCAGGTCGCTGTAAAGCGTAGATGAGCAAGCCCCCCAGGATGATACTTTCAGAGTAGCGATCCAGGGTCGAATCCAGGAATGCGCCAAAGGTTGTGGCAGCATTGCGGACACGAGCTATGGCTCCATCAAACATGTCGAAAATGCCAGCAAACAGGACCAGCGCTCCCCCAGCCCTAAGATGTCCAGATGCGATCACGATGGCCGTCACGATACTGAGTACTAATCCCAGGAGCGTCACCATGTTCGGGGTGATCCCCAGCCAAGCCAATGGCCGCATAATCGCTGCGACAAGCTGGCGGGCTTTTTGCTGTATACGTCTGCTAAACATGGCTCTATTGTATCACACTTTATCCATAAGACAAGCGAGCAAGACACTCGCCTTTTTCCCTAAGCCACACGCGTGCGGCGTCCAAAGCGTTCCATCTTGACCACGCGCCGACTCTGTTTTCCCAAGTGGTGGCCTGCCAAGCGCAGGTAATCGTTCATACCCCACATCTTGCCACCAGGCGCAGTCTCGCCTCCCTCAATCGCTGCCCGTACATCTAAGGCGTTTTTACCCTCGAACCACGTGCAACCAGTACCAATGGCACGTAGGGTGTGCGCATCGCTATTGCCTAACTCCGGCCAACCATACGATTCACGATTGCTTTGCATGGCAACACGATTGGCATAGATGCCACAAAAGCTCGCGTTCCAGGTCTCAATCCCATCTAACCAAACACTTTCGGATGCCTTGATGCGGTCCAGCACGTTACGCGGACAACTGTGGCGGAAAATCTGGTTCAACGGATGAGCAATGATAGCCAGACCATCCTGAGCGTGAATAAGATCGATGCTCTCTTCCATACTCAAGCCACGCGGAATGCGCTTTTCGATAAACAGCGCCAGCAGGTGCCCCGATTTTGTACTGACCTCCGAACCAACAATAAAATCAAAACGGTAATTGCCCTTGGCCCAGAGATCACGCGCCCGCAAAGCTCCGTCAATCACATCGTGATCGGTCAACGCGATCACATCCAAATCTGTTTGCTCTTGCGTATACTGCAAGACTTGCTCAATAGTGCCCAGTCCATCGCTATAGGTACTATGCATATGCAGATCCCCACGGCCCAGTTTACCTATATGATACGCTTGTTGCTGCGTCATCTGGCGGCGTTTCTTCAACATCGCCGTCCCCGTTGTCGCATGTGCCAGACCCTCAGCTTGTTGCTCATTTTTTGTAATAATCATGTTTTTCCTTACTAGACCAGTATATTCTGGTCAGTTCAGCCAGGAATGCTCAGACAGCGCATCCCCTATCCTTCAGAACTCATCTCCGCTTCAAGTAGCGCCTCTCCCATCGGCAATGTTTCGATATGTATGGCGGGATCAACCAAGCGCTCTAAACGTTGCAAACACAGGAGCACATACGCTCTGTTGAGTGAACAGTAGACCTGGCGGCCCTCGCGGCGCGTTTCGGCTAGTCCTGCACGTCTCAATTTGCGCAGGTGCCACGAAACCAACGGCTGACTAAGCCCTAGCAACTCCGTCAGCCTCGTCACGGTCATCTCTTGCTGCCTAGCCAGATGATACACCATCGATAAACGTGTAACTCCGGCCAGTGCTTTGACTGCCCCTTTGAGGTCTTTCCATTCATCCATCTAACTGTTCACTCTCCTGTTTATATAAACAAAAATTTATCAAATCTTTGTTTATATATTAACCGAAAATCCGACCAAAAACAAGGGGGTAGGACTTCTGGTATAGGTTGATGATGATGGTGATGGTGATGGAAGGGTTTTTAAAGGGGGTTGTACTGTACACTTCCCATTGCAAAAATTGTAAGCTTGTCAGGTCAGATGGCTTTGCCGTATAATAACACAGGGCAACCATTGCGGTGCACCCTCTTCTACCTGAAGAAACATCTATTTGGAGGCATTATACCGTGAATCCTGAGCTACAGTTTATAGATCCAGGCGGCGTCTTCTGGGGCGCGATCTTTGGGCTGATCGTTGCGCTACCACTAGCACTCTTTATGTCTTTTTGGATGAGTGCGGTACGGAAACGCTTTGCCGTGGTTGTTGGCGCGTTTGTTGGCGGCTTCCTGGGTTTTCTGATTATCCTGGGCTGGGCTGGCACACTGATTTATAGTACGGATCTGCCTGGCGCGGGCGGCGGTCCAGCCTTCTTTGGCAGCGTGCTGTTTTGCGCGGCTCTGGGACTGGCCTTTGGCGTGGGTGCCGATCTGCTACTCGCACGCATTAACAGTCGCGACTATCGTCGAGCTGCGGCTGGTGCTCACTAATAGCATACGGGCACGCCTGCTTGTGCGATTGTGATGGTTATGTTCTATTTACTGCACGGAAATGACGAGTTTACCTGCCACGAGCATTTGAAGAAGCTGCGCCAGCAGGGTGATTTTGCCTATAACCAGGATCGTTATACAGGCGGCGAGGTGTCTCTAACGACCCTCGTCGCTACGTGTAATACGTTCCCTTTTCTCTCCGAACAACGTCTGGTGATTCTCGACGGTTTGCCCAAAAAGCGTCGTGGGGAAGACACGGCAGCTAGTGCTGCTCCTGTTGCTGAGAGTGCAGAAACGTCCACCACAGCCACTAAGGGCCGCAAGAAGAAGAGCAGCAAGGGGGGCACAGAGTCGCGGGCAGGCTTTGAGAAGGGTCTGGCCGAGGCTATTCCCGGCATGCCCGATACAACCGTTTTGATTGCGCTGGTGGATGAAGAACTGCCTGCCAGTAGTCCGCTGCTCAAGGTTGGTCAGGAGCATGGGCAAATGTTGCAAATGACCCTCCCCAAAGGCGCGGCGCTGGGCAGTTGGATCAAGAAACGCGTGCAGGGGATGGGTGTAAAAATCAGTGACGAGGCGGTGACGTTGCTGGCGAACTTTATTGGCAATCAACTACGTTTGCTAGCCAGTGAACTGGATAAGATAGCGACCTACGTTGGGGCAGGCAAGACCATCGAGGCCAGCCATGTGCGCCTACTCTCAGTCCAAGTGCAAGAGGCGCGTATCTTTGATTTAACCGACGCACTGGCCCAACGCAATCTCACCCAGGCATTGAACTTGTTACACGAACTGCTGGCCGATGGCCTGCATCCTCTGGCCCTGCTTCCGACAATTACCTCACAGGTGCGCAGCCTGTTGCTGGTGAAAGAGCTAGCCACAGGTGGATTGCGTGCTGCCCAGATCGCGTCCGCCATGGGTGCAGCGCCTTTCGTGGTCGAGAAGACCCTACGCAACATCAGCAAGTTTAGCACTATACAGCTTGAAAACACCTATCGCCAACTTCTGGCTACCGATGCCGCCTTGAAACGCAGCCGCCTCACACCTGAAATGGCGCTCGATCTGCTGGTGGTACAATTTGGCAATTAAGCTGCTATAGAAGGATAGGTTATGTCGCAGGTTTCCCCGTCTCCATTGCACCAGTTGATTGTAGAACGTATCCAACGTGAGGGGCCGTTGACCTTTGCTGAATATATGCGTGTGGCGCTCTACGAGCCGGGTTATGGCTATTATGTGAGTGGTTCGGTGAAGATGGGCTGGGAGCCGGGCGATTATGTTACAAGTACCGACATTTCTGAGCTTTTTGCCAATTGTTTGGGTCGGCAGCTTTGCCAGTTTTGGGAAAAGCTCAAGCGACCCATGCCCTTTGTCGTGCTGGAGCAGGGTGCTGGGCGTGGAGATCTAGCCGTGGGCGTGCAAGCTTGGGCCACCCGCGAAGCAGCAGATTTTGCGCAAGCTCTGGTCTACTCAACAGCGGATATTTCCAGCGGGCAAGATAGCCTGCATACCACAGACCAGCCTACCGCACATGTGTTGCTCTCCAATGAACTAATTGACGCCTTGCCTGTACACGTAATCGAGGTACGTGAAGGCCAGCTTTACGAGGCCTACGTGGATTGTCAGGATGGTCGCCTGCATGAGATCGTATCCGAACCATCCTCGCCGCAGGTTGCAGGCTACCTGGATCACGCGAAGATTCCCTGGCAGGGCTTCCCTAATGGCTGGCGAGCCGAGATCAATCTAGAGGCTACACACTGGCTGGAACAGAGTGTGCGTGTGTTGCGTCCTCATGGCTTTATTCTGGCTATCGATTATGGAGAGAAGGCCGGGGAATTGTACGTACGTGATCGTCGGAGTGGCACGCTGCTGTGTTATTATCAGCACGCAACCAACGAACGTCCCCTACTCTTTCCAGGCGAGCAGGATATCACCGCGCATGTCGATTTTAGCGCCTTGATCGAGCAGGGGCGTGCGCTTGGTTTGCGCCTACACACATACACGACGCAGCGCCAGTGGCTAGAGAACTGTGGTCTGCGTGCCGAACTAGAGACGCGCCGCGCACGAGATTTCGCACTCGCCGATAGCAGCCGCGCCAGCGATCAGGGCCAGGTTGCGCTGTTAGCTTGGTACAATCTGCGCCAGCGTGCCGCGATTCTAACTGATCCAGCAGGCATGGGCAATTTCAAAGTGCTGGTGTTACGGCGCTAGGTCTGCTCCGTATCGCGCACACTGACCAGAGCATACCAAACTCTCAGTATAATGAGCAGACCTGCTACAAGAAAAATGGTGTCGAGGGGGACCAAATGTGATCCCGGAACCTTGGCGGGAAGTTTAAAAGACTTGACCCCACTAAGCGAGCGGGTTATTATACGTTGCAGATGAACTACGCGCTGGCTGCCCACCGGAAATCACAGTAAAGATGTATGTTGCCTGTGCTATTGGCTGGGAGCCTGATCACACTTGCTTACTATTGAAAGAAGGAGTTATTCATATTCTATGCCTAAAGCGACAAAACGAGATGAGACAAGACGTGCGGCCAGGGTCGCCAGATCTCATGAGACTGCTTTACCCATCATAGAAACCAGAGATCCGCTGCATCGTGCTCCAGGAGGCAAGCGGCCTGCGCGAGGACTCGCCCGTTATCCCTGGGCCGTCACGCTCGCCCTGCTCCTCATCCTGGGCGGTTTTGCCTCGTTGTATTTTACACACACCGGCCCTTTCGCACCAGCCGCCAAGATCAAAAAGCCTGTTGTGCTGGTCACAACAACTCCAGCAGTGCTAGTGGCTTCGCCCTGTAATACCAGTGCGGTGGTGAAGCAGTTGACGAATACGACCGCAGCTCCCACTGACGCGCAGTTTGCCAAGAATCAACACAGCTATACGCAAGCGCCAGCGATGAGCATTGATACCAACAAAGTCTACTGTGTTGGCTTAAACACCAACCGGGGTCTGATCGTGCTGGAACTTGATCCAAAGGATGCGCCGAATACTGTCAATAACTTTGTCTATCTGGCCCAGCACAACTTCTACGATGGTATGAAGTTCCATCGCATTGTGCCCAATTTCATCATCCAGACAGGTGATCCTAAGGGCGATGGCAGCGGCGGTCCCGGTTATAAATTCAGCGATGAGCCGGTCAAAGGTGACTATACCAAGGGCTGCGTAGCCATGGCTAATAGTGGTACCAACACCAATGGCAGCCAGTTTTTCATCTGCACCGCCGATGACTCAGCAAAATTGCAGAAACAGTATAATCTCTTCGGACATGTGACGATGGGCCTGAATATCGCTCTGCAAGTTCAGGGACCAGGCGACGATCCTGGGAGTAAGAACATTGCTCCTGATATTCTGAACCATGTGGTTGTGGTTGCAGTTAACCCGTAATCTGAGATATAGTAGTCATTGGTTCTAGATACGGTGATTGTTAGAAAGGTAGCAACATATGTCAAAACAGTATAGTGCGCCTCAACCGATGCAGATTGAGACGAATCGTACCTACAAGGTCTTGCTGAAAACCAACAAAGGCGATATCAAGCTTGAACTCGATCCGGCTGAGGCTCCGATGACCGTGAACAATTTCGTGGTCCTGGCTCGTGATGGTTACTATGATGGGCTGAAATTTCATCGCGTGGTCGATGGCTTTGTGATCCAGGGCGGAGATCCTACTGGCACTGGCAGTGGTGGCCCCGGCTACAAATTCCAGGACGAGCCAGTCAAACGCCGCTATCGTGCGGGTACAGTAGCTATGGCGAACTCTGGCCCCAACACCAATGGCAGCCAGTTCTTTATTTGTCTGGAAGATCAGGCGACCTTGCCCGGCCTCTACACCATCTTTGGCGACACCATCTCCGGTCTAGATGTGGTACGCCAGATCAAAGTAGGCGATGTTATGCAGTCCGTGACTGTCGAATAGCATCCATCCTGTTTTCAGCAAGAGGTGCTTCAAGCTCGTATAGAGCTTGAAGCACCTCTTCTTTTTGACCTTCATAGGAAACGTGTAGCGTTCGCTTGACGAAAAGCACCTTTTGTATCTACAATATTTCAGTATCCTCATATTTCAGTATCCTCATGCGGATCGTAATCAAGCTATAACCAACTTGCCCGCGCCTTTGAGGAAGTGTATCTGGCAAAGCCAAAAAGTCAAGTGGTTTTGCACGAGGTAATAAACGCAGTCAGTAGGGGAAAGCCAATGGTAGATCGGATTGGACAACAACTAGGCAATTATCGATTTCTGCGTTCCCTGGGTGAAGGAGGGTTCGCGGAAGTCTATCTGGGCGAGCACATTCATCTGGGTACGCGGGCTGCTATTAAGCTTTTGGCTGCTCAATTGACGAGTGAGGATGTGGCGAAATTTCGCAATGAAGCGCGTACAGTTGCTCGCCTGACGCATCCGCATATTGTGCGTATCCTGGATTTTGGCATCGAGGGCAAGACACCGTTTCTGGTGATGGATTACGCGGTAAATGGGACATTGCGTCATCGGCATCCACGAGGCACTATTTTACCATTGGAGACCGTCGCTGTCTATGTTCGGCAGGTCGCGGATGCGTTGCAATATGCTCATGACAAGAAGGTTATTCATCGCGATATCAAACCTGAAAATATGCTGGTTGGACGGCGTAACGAGGTCTTGCTCACCGATTTTGGCATTGCGGTGGTTGTGCAAAGCTCGCGCTACCAACGCCCGCAAGATCTAGCTGGGACAATTATGTACATGGCCCCTGAGCAAATCCAGGCCCATCCGCGTCCGGCCAGCGATCAATATGCCCTGGCAATCACGGTCTACGAGTGGTTATGTGGGGAACGACCTTTCCAGGGATCTTTTACCGAAATCGCCATCAAACATAGTGTCACTCCGCCCGCCTCGTTACGTGAGAGGATTCGGAGTATTCCCGTAGAAGTCGAGCAGGTTATTTTTAAAGCCCTGGCAAAAGAGCCACACGAGCGTTTTGTCAACATACGCACGTTTGCTGAGGCTTTTGAGCAAGCTAGCCAGAGCGGCGGAGATCCCCGCCTGGCACGACCTGCGTCTATGCCCGGTAGAACGTGGCGGATTGAGCCATCTGCACCTGCTCTAGAATGGAGTAATCCACCACATCACGCACCGCAGAATTATCTGCTGCCCGCGCCGCCTGTCTCTCTCAATCCGCCGTCCGCGCCTCAGAATTACCCGCCGTCCGCGTCGCTCGCGTATAATCAGGCTGAGTTAAAGAGCTTTCAAGCTGGGCAGGTGGTCGCGACTTTTCTGGGTCATCATGCCGTCGTGCGAGGACTAGCGTGGTCGCATGATAGCACCAAGCTCGTTACTACAGGAGAAGATGGACGTATCTCGATCTGGAATGTCGCGTATGGTCGTGGCATTTGGGAGCAACGTTCGCACCGCAAGGCTGGGCTGGCTGTGGCATGGTCGCCGAATGGTCGCTACATTGTGTCAGCCGGCAAAGATAAATCGATCAAGGTGATCGAGTTTGGTATTTTTAAAGAAACCGTGTGCCAGGAGCACGATGCAAACATCACTGCCCTAACTTGGTCGCCGGACGGTTCGTATTTTGCCTCAGCCAGTGACGACAAGCGTGTTTGCATTTGGAGCGCACATACATGGCGGCCTTACCGGATCTATCGCCAGCATCCCGACTGGGTTGCAACTGTTGCTTGGTCGCCGGATGGCGCGTATCTTGTCTCAGCCGGTTATGGGACCGACGTGCGGGTCTGGCAGGCCAACGACGGCGAAACCGCCTATATCTATCGTGCCCACGCGGGCAATGTCTATATCGCCCAATGGTCACC
>JBDTBU010000248.1:0-68301 GCA_039923935.1 Ktedonobacteraceae bacterium
ACGCCGTCTGCTCTCCGATGTCACGATCACGACCCTGTTCGTGACCCATCAATACATGGATGCTCTGCTATTCGGGCAAGACATTATTGTGATTGACCACGGGCATATCATTCAACAAGGACAGCACGCGGCCTTGCTGCAACGTCCACGTTCGTCCTATATTGCAGAACTCGTGGGTACCAACTTTTTTCACGGTCTGCTCACCCACTACGATACGTCAATGCTCTGTACAATTGAATGTGCGCCTCATCAGGGGCACCCTCTGCTTGTCCAGGCTACTTTTGCCGCTCAGGAGCATCCAGATCATGAACTGAACGAACTCAAGGTAGGGCAGGAGGCGTATGTGGTGGTTGATCCACGCAGCATTACCCTCTCCCACGCTATTCCAGAAGGTTCAGCACGCAATATCTTTCATGGAGAAATAACGCATGTCTTGCATCTCGATTCTGCTCATGAGCATAGTGCTTTGGCCGATGGACGAGTCAGGGTGAGCATTCTCCTGGACGCTTCGCCATTGCCACTGACCGCAGAAATCACGTCTACTTCTGCAGCACAGATGAATCTGATGGAAGGGCAGCACATCTATGCCGCCTTTAAAGCTACCGAAGCGCGAGTATATCTCTAGCAACCAGAGACATACCCGCGCAATAAGCACGTATTATTATGCACGAATGGTTGGCTTATGCAGTAGTGCTACATATCCAAAGGTGGATAATAGTTTTCCGCACCGATCTTGCGTACATCGGACATCCAATCGCTGTCGTAGAGCGCGGTTGGTCCCTGGCGTGGATCGGCGAAGGTCCAGGCTTGACGCTTGTATGTCCAGTTGTCGGGTTGCAGGCGGTGCGCGTTACGGAACCAGGGCACAGCATCCTCGGTAGCTCCCTGGCGGTACAAATACTGGCCCAGTTCAAAGCTAGCAGCGGCCTCAGAGAGAGCTAGGGGACGTGGCTGCGAGCGTCGAATAACCTCCTCCGGCGCAAGTGCGTAGCGGCTGGCTGAGCCATTGGCGACCCAATCGCGCAGGGCTGCGATATAGCGTTCGGGCTGGATGCGAATTTTGCTGACTTCCGCAACCATCTCGGCGATTTTCTGCTGTTGAGGTGAAAGTTGCTCGACGGGCGGTTTCTCAGGCGTTTTGGCTGTTTCTGCGCGGAGGAAGGTGGGACGCTGTGGGTAGGCTGGTTCGGACGGGCGTACAATCATGCCTGCTTCATCGATCCAAACGGCATTTGGCACGTTCACAACCCCCAGCAGTTCGTCAAGCACATGCGCCTGATCGATCAACGAGGGATGATCGGGATGCGCGGCCTCGATCCAGGGGCGAGCGGCTTCGGGACCAGCGGTATCGAGGGCCACCGTGACGATTTCCAGGCCCAGCGGATGGAGTTCGGTGCGTAGGGTCTGCCACACGGGCAGATCAAAACGGCAGCCTCACCACGAGGCCCAGGCGACCACCAGCACCTTTTGTCCGCGCAACGAACGTAGTGCGAAGGGCTGGCCATTCAGGTCGGGCAGCACAATCTCAGGAGCCACAGCACTATTGAGTACCCGACCACCACTTTCGGGACCAAGCGACCATAGATGATGTTTCTCATCGTGTAATAGAGGCATATTCAGACGCTCAGCCAGAATGCGCACATCGACCCCATCTGCTGGCATAGGTGGCAGGGGCACACACACCTCTTCTTTGCAGGCTCCTTCTGGTTTGATATGCCAACCAGTTCTGGCAGTCAATTCTGCCGAGTTAATAATAAGTTTGTCCAGGATCATGGATACGAGATCTCCTTCTCAAGGTGCCATCGCGCCTTGCTTGTCCTGATGAATATTGGGTGCAAACGCCTCACGAGCTTTTCTTATTGTATCCTTCTATGGGTTGTGTTGCATAGGGCAGCATCGCACCTATTGGCTAATTACCCCAAGTCAGCGGGGACAACGCGTTTGGCGATGGCGCATTTCTATGCTACACTAAGCAGTATGAAACCGAGAGTCATTCCTATTTATTCCGAGAACAATGCGTTTCAGTATGCTGAAACGTTACGCAGAAATAGAGAGAAACGCCAGAAGCATCGCGAATTCTTTGTAGAAGGTGTGAGGCCGATTAACCAAGCTCTCAAATATCATTGGGATATACGAGCTTTTCTCTATGCGAGGGAAAGAGGTTTGTCGGATTGGGCAAACAACATTTTACGGGAATCTCAAGCGATCACCCATTATGAACTATCTGCGCCGTTACTCAACAAGCTGAGTAATAAAGTGGAACCATCCGAGTTGATCGCACTCGTTGCGATGCCGGAAGATGACCTCGCTCGCCTGCCTATCAAGCAAAATATGTTGATCGTTCTTTTCGACAGACCTGCCAGCCACGGCAATTTGGGCACAATTATTCGCTCGTGTGATGCATTAGGCGTAGATGGCTTGATTATTACAGGACATGCGGTTGATCTGTACGATCCTGAAACCATTAGCGCCACAACTGGCTCCTTCTTTGCGCTGCCAACGGTCAGACTCCCCTCGCATAAGGCTTTAACCCCCTGGTTTGAAGGGATTAAAGAGCAAATCGGGCCATTTTCCATCGTTGGCAGCAGTGAAAAGGCTGAGCAAGATATTTCAACCCACGATTTTACGCAGCCGACGCTCTTAGTTATTGGCAATGAAACCTGGGGGATGAGCGCCGGTTATAGCGAAATCTGCACGGTGATTACGAGAATACCCATGTATGGGTCTGCCTCTTCTTTAAATGTCGCCAGCGCCACCTCGATCATGCTTTATGAAATAGACAGACAACGAAGGCATACCTGAATTGCTCCTGGTCTGGCCTCAATCTCAGGCAGTGACATCAGCGTTCTGCCGTTTGTTGCGCCAGATCAAGCTGGTTGGCTTTTCTGGTCGCCGCTGCTGTACGTGCACTCGCGCTTCTGCGTGCTTTCACGAGCGCTTGGTGCTCAGCCCGCCACTCCTCTATCTGTGTGGGTGAGATGCTCAGGACGACGCGCCGATCAAAGAGGGAATAATTGCGTTGGGTGCCACCTTTGCGAAAGCTATCGTGACTAAAGACTGACAGCTTGCCTTCCTCAGTCCAACGTTTGCGCTCAGTTGGCGTGCAGACCAGCAGCGTCTCAAGCTCCCACGGTGGCACGATCAGTTCGTGCACAAAGACCTCAAAAAGCTGTGCTTTCACTGTTGCATCGGTATCCATGCGCTCCTGAAGACGTTGGACGAGGGGCGCTTTGGTGTCCCGTGTGCGTGCAGGCAGACCCAGAAAGCGGAGAAAGGCCACGAGATGCTCTCTGGTTAGCAGGTTCTCCCACTGTTCGGGCAAAACTACCGTGTCAGGCAATAGCGGAAGTGGTTGCACTGACGCTTTCAGATGGTCAATAGCACATTTCCAAGCAGGCGTAGGAGAGGTGTAACGGGTGATAGGTTTGACCACAGATGGCGGAAGGTCTTTGAGTAGCTTGGACCACAAGGCGAGCACTTCTTGCGCCGCCTGTTCTGCATCTTCTACTAATATTTCATCGAGCACTGCCACTTGCTGGGTCGGCCAATAAAAGCGGGCCTGATAGTGTTGGGCTTGCGCTCTGGTGATGTAGGATGCGACTAACGCTGCGAGTTGTTCCTGGATGTGAGGCGTTGGCACGTCCGCACCCCGCTTCAACGTTTTTGAGTCTGCATGGAGCCTGGCTCGTTCGGCTTCCATCAGTTCGATCCAGATATACGGGCGGGAGTTTATTTTGCACGCGTGGCGAAAGGTATCTTTGACCCAACTACTGGTATCTCTGGAGACGACGAGGTAGCCCAACTGGCTGGCTAGGCGTGCTATTTCTTTATCGCGTTTACGGCGTTGCTCTTTGCTTTCGGCAGTCACGGGCTGAGGAAGTGGTACCGATGTAACCGGTTCTGGCTCTGGTGCTGAGCGTTTGGTCGGTAGTATGGTTTGCTGCATCCAAATGCTCATCTCGCGTAAGCCTGGGTGGCCCGTCGGTGGCTGTGACCTACCATCCATCTGATTGAGCAGCGAGCGTACTTGATAGGCCAGTTCGACCACCAGATCAAACTCCTTGGGCGACATATCCAGCAGACGCAGGCGCAAGGATGGCACGTTGGCGCAGGTAAATATGCCCTCGCCCGGCTCCAGATAACCCTCAACCTCCCACCAGGAAGTATAGGTGCCATAGATGGTCTGCGAACCATACGTCTGGACACGGTAATCGAGCATCAAGCAGAGGTCGTCTATATCCTCTTCCATGTGCTCTTCGCCGATCATTGTTTCAAACCAGTAGGCCAGCAGCGCCGCCACATGTTGATCGCTCTGCCGCAGCAAGGAGGCGCGACATTGGCGCAGCAGAGCCTCTGTTTCCGGTTTCATGATTCTCTCCTCCTACATTTGCAAAACCACATGACCTACTCAGAGTTTTCCGGGCAGCATAACCTCTATCCCCAAGTGTGAAAGGCAGCATCAGGTTGTCTGCATTTCTTTGATCCGTTTGAGGATACTGCAATTGCATTGAAGCATATCTCGTATCCACTGTACCACACAGACGCAAGCAGAAACCGCGCCCTATACATGCCAGAGCGCGGTATGCTGCTTGAGCCGTTAAAACTTGCGGGTCCATTCCTTGGGCCAGCGTTCAACAACGACCTTCTTTTGGGTATAGAACTCGACGGCATCGCGTCCCTGAGCGTGCATATCGCCGAAAAAGCTGTCCTTCCAGCCGGAGAAGGGGAAGAAGGCCATCGGAGCCGCAACACCAATATTGATGCCGATGTTGCCTGCTTGCACCTCATAACGGAACTTTCTGGCCGCCGCCCCATCTCTGGTAAAGAGGCAGGCCATGTTGCCAAAAGAGGCGGAGTTGACCAGATCAATGGCCTCATCGATGGTTGCGACGTGTGCCAGACTGAGCACCGGACCGAAGATTTCAGTACGAGCCAACGCGCCGTGTGGGTTGACCTGATCCAGAATCGTCGGGCGTACAAAATGGCCGCGTTCGTAACCGGAAACCGCCGCGTCCCTCCCATCGACCAACACTTTTGCACCCTCACTCACGCCCTGCCCGATCAGCATCTCAATGCGTTGTTTGCTCTCGGCGTTGATAACTGGTCCCATCTCAACCGCCGCGTCCAGCCCGTAGCCGACTTTGCGCGTCGCGGCTGTCTCACTAATCAAGCGGGTGAAATCCGAGCGGGCCTCGCCAACAGTGATAGCCAGCGCGGTTGCTAGACAGCGTTGCCCAGCACAGCCAAAGGACGAATCGGCCACAATGCGGGCAGTCATCTCCATATCGGCATCGGGCAGCACCACCACAGCGTTCTTCGCGCCCCCCTGGCACTGCACGCGTTTCCCATTGGCAGCGGCACGACCATAGATGTACTTTGCCACTGGCGAGGAGCCAACGAAAGAGATTGCCCGCACATCCGGGTGATCGAGCAGCGCATCGACAGTTTCTTTGCCGCCGTTGATTAGGCTGAGTACGCCAGGTGGCAGGCCCAGTTGCTCGACGAGATCGAAGACGCGGCTCATCGTCAGCGGCACCTTTTCAGAGGCTTTGAGAATGAAGCAGTTGCCACAGGCGATGGCATAGGGCAGAAACCAGAGTGGGATCATGCCCGGAAAGTTGAACGGCGTAATGGCCGCGACCACACCAACAGGCTGACGCAGCATATGTTCGTCGATGCCTCGCGCAATATCTTCGACATTGTAGCCCATCATCAGCGAGGGAATACCGGCAGCCACCTCGACATTCTCAATACCACGCTGCAACTCGCCTCGTGCCTCAGCCAGCGTCTTGCCACATTCCTGCGTGGTCAGTTGGGCGATCTCCTCGAAATGTGTTTCCAACAGACGTTGGAATTTAAAGAGGTACTGGACGCGTTCAAGCGCCGGTGTACGCCGCCAGTCCGCGAAAGCTGCCTGAGCCGCCTGCACCGTCTCGTCTACTTCCGCACGCGTTGAGAGCGGCACACGTACGATTGTCTCAACTGTCGCGGGATTCTGGACATCCAGCAATGCGCCACTTTGCGAACGTTTCCATGCGCCATTCATATAATTGAGCAGTTGCCCGTCTTGGATCATCTCTTCTTCTCCTGCTGTGTTATTCTATGGACTGCTTCCTTGTATGTCACAATTTTAGCACGGGCCACAATGTATGCTTTGTCTTTGTGACGACAACAGGGATGGTAGCGCGAGACAAACGTTGCTTGGCTTGGCCTCGTCGCTTAGTCTTTGCTGGTGCATGGTGGCGCTGTGCTGGCGCGGATGGTCAGCGTGGGTTGGAGCAGATGGTCGCGTCCTGGACGATGGTGGAGCAGGTCGAGCATAGTACGTGTCGCGATACGACCCAACTCGGCTTTTGGTTGGTGAATAGTCGTCAGCGCGGGCGTGACATAAGCGGCAATCATGATATCGTCGAAGCCGATGATGCTCAACTGTTGGGGAACCGCGATGCCTCGCTCCTGACAGGCCATGAGCACGCCGAGAGCGATCATATCATTCGCGCAAAAGATGGCCGTTACCCCGGCAGCGAGTAGGAGCGGCAAACCCTGCTGTCCCGCGATAACATCTTCCTCTGGTGAGGCTTCCGTGCATGGTATACTGACCATCCACGCATCTTGACCCATCAGGCTAGCTTCGTCCAGTGCTCGCTGGTAGCCTTCCCGGCGTTGCTGGGCGGACCGTGGCCGACTGCCCACACTGAGATAGCCAATCGCTTGATGCTTGAGTTGCAGCAAATGTTCGACAGCGAGTTTCGCGCCTTGGTAGTCATCCACTGCAACCCAGTGCAAGTGTCCATCCTGTGACTCAGCTTGGCTATTAATCACGATTGCTGGTATCTGAAGCTGCGCCAGACGTTCTTTATAGGCGCTAGTCAGACGCGAGGATGCGACCAGGATGCCATCTACGCGGCGGTGGCGGAACGTCTCAATCACCGCCATCTCTTGTTCGGGATCGTTATGGGAAGTGCTGAGTAGCACGCTAAAACCGTGAGCACGCGCCACCTCTTCCACACCTTTCACCACATCGCTCAAGAAAGGATCGGCGATAGATGTTACCACGAGGCCAATCGTGCTCGTCTGGCGCGTTTGCAGACTTTGCGCGATAGCATTAGGCGTATACCCCATCTCACGCGCCAAAAGCTGGATACGCACGCGGGTACCCTTGCTAATCAAGGGGCTATCGTGAAGTGCCCGCGAAACCGTCGAGTGCGAGACCCCAGCAGCGCGGGCAATATCCGCGATGGAAACCTCATCCTGTTGCAAACGCTGCCCCTTTCATCGTACAGGAAATGTGCTCGTGCCAAAAAAAATTCTTGCACACGTGTGCAATCAAATAGCAAACACTATGCAAACGTGTGCATAGATAGTATGCACGATTAGAGGGTGTGCCGTCAAGTGGGAAAAATATCCAGATATCAACTCATCCTTGACAGTAGCTGTAGAAACCGATATATTGATGGTAACAATAGAGAGCCTCTATGTTGAAGAGGGTCGCCAGCAAATAGAGCAGAGGAGGCCAACGACGAGACTGGCAGAACAAGCCATCTCTCATATGGTGACAAGAAGCATGGAAAAAACTCGTACATCTCCTCTCACATTTTTATTTCCCTGGCTGGCTCCATTGGTGCTCAAATTTGTGCTTGTTTACGGCGGCATAGAAGTCCAGTTGTTTAAGAACGATCAATTGATCCAAAATTGGCAAACTTCACCGTTACAAAAGATGTTGCCAAAGCCGCTTATGCAGTGGATCGATACAAATCATATAGCTACCCATCCTCAAGCATATCCACTCATCAAGCAATTCTGGCAATACCTTTTGCCACTAACATCGAAAAAGTTGATAATTGATGCATCCGCACTGGCTGAATTAGAAGAAGGAGGTCAACCACAGGATTTCGGGTTGGTTTGGAACCTCAATCGTTCTGTCGAATGTATTGAAGGTCATTATCAAGGTGCAGACCACTACCTGGGCATGGGTTGGTTTCATAAAGAGCGAAAAATCTGGGTACTGAACACTCCCCCATCAAATGCTGCAGATTCGCAATTGAAAAACCTGAGCATGTCTCTAGAACAGGCGGGTTTCTTGCTGAACGTGAGTATTCCGCATGTACAACAATACCTGCCCACGCGTGCTGATTTTCAACTGATTACCAACTTTTCCATGCAAGTCATTGTTCCTACTGCCCGCCATGGAAAAATTCTACTCGCATTACAATGCAACTACCCGCAATTCCTGCCGACCATTCAGATACCTCAGATGAAGGCTGATGTGTTATTGGCAGACCGGGCGATCATTCAGTTTCCACAACAAGCTTTGACACCTGTGATACGTCAATTGCTCCAAAGTCGTTCTCCTATTACCATTCAAGGAACTGGTGTGCCCTTTTTTATCAGTAACCAATTATTGACTATGCGTCATTATCGCCACATAAGTGATGATAGCATAGCGAAAATTGTCGAATATAATCCTATCGTATCTATTGCCACATTGAAGCCAACTATCTCATTGGCCCATAGACATGAAAATGGTATTGGCAAATATATCACGAGTACAACCTATCGGTATCAACAACATACGCTTGATATGTCGGTTCTTTTAGCAGCTTACCAGCAAAAGCAACGTTTTGTGCAACAACACACGATCTGGTTTGAGTGGCCACAGAACGCAACTGACCTCGTGCACACTATTCAACAACAGCAAGTAACACAAGTGTTACGGCCAGAAGAGGTGATGGGCTTTGATACACGACGTGTTGTACTTTTGCAGAACCAGCCAATTATTCCCAATATTCAACCAGCGGGAACAACACCTTTCGCACGTGGCAAGTCGCTTTGTGAGCAATTGAGACAGTATGGTATACCAGGTGGTATTTTCGGCGAACCAAAGGGATTTAGGGCAATGTTTGTCGATGCTTGCGAGCATGTAGTGCGTGACAATCGACATGTATGTATTCTCTGGCTCGTGCCGTCGAATAAGAAAGCTTCAGCGACAAACTCCCTTAATAGATCTACTATCAATGAGTATGTAACAGTGGCATCACTTGTGACGTTGCGCGATGAACCTGCCCTTTTTTCACGTTCATGGACATTGGTTATCTTTCAAGAATTGGATCATTTGTTAGATGGCAGTGTACAATCCAGGATGCTTTCTCGCTTGCAATGGCAGTGGGCGCTCACTTCAATAACCTCGCCGCACGCATTGAGGCTAGCGATCATGCAAGTACTGCATCTGCCTGAACCCTATTATGAACAGTTCTGTGCGCGTTATCTGTTTGATTTGGAGAAAAGCTATCCTGCTACGGCGCTTGGCAAAAATGTGTCTGGTCTGAAAATTGTTCAACCAGCAACTCCAATTGTGCTGAAAAAAGAGGAGGCTCTGCGCTCGGCAGTTGTTTCTACACCGATTCCTGTCGCTCAGGTACTTCACATTCCAATGCAACGCAATGCAGAGGCCAGCCAAACTCCTCAAACATCGCTCCAGCAGCGTCTTGAGGAGCAGAGAGCCTTGACCCAACAACGTCTTGAGGTGCAAAAGGCTCTGGCTCAACAGCGGCTTGTAGCCGAAAAAGCGCGTGAATCGGTGGCTCAGAACAACTCTATAGACCAAGCCAGGCAAAAGGTGCATGATGGATTGCTTCGTGATCTCTATGCTGCTGGTCAGCTCAATCCAGCAACCCAACAGAAGCCTGCGCAACCACGTATACAACCTGCTACTCCTACGCCTACCAAACCAACTTCGTCACCGATACGTCGTCCTATTGAGCTGAATCAGCAAAAGATTGTGAAGCTACACGAGGAATCTGAGCTATTACAAGATCGCTTAGGCTTTGAGACGGGGGAAAATGAGCCAGAGCAACCTGACTCCATGTTAGAGTCAGAGGCGGTTTTGGCTGCTGTGGTTAAAGAGGCTACTGGACCTGGGCCAGAGGTGGATGAGGATTGGCAGATCATTCTGCAAGCGTGGCAACCTGAACATTGGGAATGTATTACATGCCTGTATCAAGGGCAAGCTGACCAGTTAGCTATAGTGGGACGCCGCATCCACCGTCCTGTTTCGCAAATAATTGATGAGGTTAATGCTCCCGTCGATGAGCAACTGGGAGATTTGTTGGTTGACCCTGACACACAAGCTATTGCTCCTCATCTTCGCACAATCGCGGAGAGTCTGGTCCATTGGTATATTTCATCTAAAGATAGGGAAGGGTTTTTATGAGCGAACGTAAAATTTCACCGCGCCATAGTAGCGCGATTCTGCAAGCATTTAGCAATGGCGTTACGCCACGTATCGGTCTGGAACATGTGGTGGTTGGACGTAGCGCAGAGGTTGAGGCCATGCTCGATGATCTGGATTATCGCATTGCCAAAGGCGGAGCGAGCTTTCGCTTGGTGGTTGGCCCATATGGGTCGGGCAAAAGCTTTATGCTGCAAGTTATTCGGAACTATGCCCTACAACGCAATTTTGTGGTTGCGGATGCTGATCTCAGTGCTGAACGGCGTTTGACTGGCACAAAAGGTCAGGGTCTTGGTCTCTACCGCGAATTATTGAAGAATATGGCTATTCGCACGCGTCCTGAAGGCGGGGCTTTTGCCCCGCTACTCGAACATTGGATGAACAAGATTCAGGAACAGGTCATGCAATCCGCCAACCTGTTACCGGACAACCCCCAATTTGCTCTGCTGGTGGAACAAAAGGTGCAGGAGACACTTCGTTCGTTCAGTGCGTTATCCAACAGTTTTGAGTTCGCGCGTGTCCTTTCTACGTATTGGCGTGCCTATCAGACGGGTGATGATGTGAAACTGGAACACGCGGCCCGTTGGTTGCGCGGTGAATATCGCTTGCTCAGCGAGGTTCGGGCAGATTTGTCAGTCAATTCGATGGTGACGGATCAGAATTGGTACAATTACCTCAAGCTCTTTGCTTCTTTCTTTCAACTGATTGGCTATAAAGGTCTGGTCATCTTTTTTGATGAGGCCGTCAATCTCTACAAAATTAGTAACACGGTTTCACGGAACAATAATTATGAGCAGATCCTGACCCTGTTCAATGATCTCAATCAAGGTGTGGCTCAGCATATTGGCATGATTTTCAGTGGGACGCCTCAGCTTGTGGAAGATCCCAAACGTGGTCTGTATAGCTACGAAGCGCTCCGTTCGCGCTTACAGGAGAGTCGCTTTAGTCAGAACGGGCGGCGGTCCTTTGCAGGACCGATTATTCGTTTGGATACGCTCTCCAATGAGGAACTTTTTGTGCTGCTGCAAAAGCTTCGCACTATCCACGCATTGCACTATAAGTACGAGACGACGATCACTGACCGCGATATCCAGCAATTTATGGAGATCGTAACGGCGCAAGTGGGATCAGCACAACAACTGACTCCGCGTGAAATCACCCGCGACTTGATTGCTGTGGTGGAGATAATGCGCCGCGATACCACCTTCACTTTTGCAGATATTATTCACAAACGCGATTTTGTGGTTTCGCGCCAACAAGCCGATCCAGAAGAATTGACGCCGCAGAATGAGATTGTTGATGATGATTTTGCTGGTTTTACTCTATGAATGCACCTGACGACCCCTTTGCACGGCTTGCACCATTCATTCAAGCCTATATCTACCAGAATCACTGGACAGATCTGCGCGATATTCAGAAGGCTGCTATTCCCGCTATCCTGGATACAAACGAGCATGTGCTGATTATGAGTGGTACCGCGAGTGGCAAAACAGAAGCCGCCATATTGCCAATTCTCACCTTGTTGGAGCAGTCACCAGCAGAGTCAGTTGGAGTGCTCTATATAGGTCCACTGAAAGCGCTGATTAATGACCAATTTGAGCGGATTCAGGGATTATTACAAGCAAAGCCTGAAATTCCCATTCAAGGGTGGCATGGTGATATTGCTCAATCCCAGAAGACACGCTTTTTAAAATGCCCGCGCGGTATTTTGCAGATTACGCCCGAATCAATGGAAGCATTGTTTGTGAACCGTTCAGGAGAGCTGAGCAGAATTTTCGGTGATCTGCGTTTTATCATTATCGATGAAATTCATGCCTTCCTTGGGACAGAACGGGGTCAGCAGGTTCTGTGCCATTTGCAACGTCTGGAACGAGCAATTCGCCATCCTGTCAGACGGATTGGGTTATCAGCGACGATTGGTGATATTGATCTCGCTTCTCAATGGTTGGAAAGTAGTGCACAATTTCCAGCGCGTACTCTCCTGGTCACGGAGTCAACGCAGGGACGACGCATTGAGTTGCGTGTCAATCATTTTGTGATGGCGTCCGATGAAAAACAGGTGTATGCGCCCATGGCCCCAGCAGAAATTGGGATGCGTCACCGTAAAAACGCTTCAGATACGCAGACACCACCAATACCAACCGAGGCAACCATGCCGGTTCGCTTGCCAGATGAACGGTGGGAGTTGCAACAACCAAGCAAAGATTATTATGATGATCTCTTTGCCATGACTATGCGCAACCAGAAAACGCTCGTTTTTACGAATCGACGCACGAAAGCCGAGAGTATTGCGGCTGAACTTCGTCAACGTCTGACACACAAACAACCCGGCATAGATTGGTGTTTTGTGCACCATAGTAGTATCGCGGCGAATTTACGTGAATTGGCTGAGATGAAGATGCGTGATGGAACGCAACAATCTTGTACGATTGCAACTGCTTCCCTGGAATTGGGTATTGATATTGGAAACCTTGATCTGACTGTGCAGGTGGATGCGCCGCATACGGTTTCCAGCTTTGTCCAACGTTTGGGGCGTTCTGGCCGGCGCGGAACGCCATCACGCATGTGTTTTTATACACTCGAATACTTGGGCAAAGAGACACCCTCAGAACTGCAACAAATACCTTGGAATTTTCTCCAGACACTTGCGATCATTCAGTTGTATCTCGAAGAACGCTGGATTGAGCCGCCTGATATTCCCACTATGCCGTTGAGTTTGCTATATCAACAGACCATGAGTGTCTTGTGCTCGCATACAGAAATGACAGCCGCTCAACTTGCTCAATCTATCTTGACATTATCGCCTTTTCAAGCGGTCACACGAGAGGAATATCGCCTGTTTTTGCAACATCTGGTAGCTCAGGATCAGCTTGCACAAATGGATGAGGGGACGCTGATTGTGGGCATGAAAGGTGCTAAAATAACGAGCTATTATCACTTTTATGCGATCTTTGCCGACCAGCAAGATTATCGCGTCCTAGCTGGAACGCAAGAAATAGGGACAACTCAACAAGTACCGGAGATAGATGGCATTCTTGGTTTAGCAGGGTATGCGTGGCGCGTTATCTCGATTGATGAACGTGGAAAAACGGTGCATGTAGAGCGGGCAAAGGGTGTTGTTCAGCCTAATTGGTTGAGCAGTAGTGGTGCACGCTCCCATGAACATGTAATGCAGCGATTGCGCCAAGTGTTGCAAGAAGAGACGGTCTATAGCTATCTTACGCCTTTTGCACAGCAGCGTTTAGCCTTAGCACGCGAACTTGTGCAGCGTTCGGATTGGCTGCGTAGCTGTATTGTGCGCCTCGAACCTGGACGTTTTGTGTTGTTTCCCTGGACAGGATCACGCATCTATAGAACACTGACGGCCATCTTGAAACAGATGAATTGGTATGTTGAGCCTTCTAAGTCTGGGCATACCATGGAAATTGTGTACGATGGGGATGCTGGTGCGGTCCTTGCCGAATTGCGGAAGGCCAGCCCACACGTACCTACACTGGTGAGTGCTCTGGTCACTGAGTTGAAAGATAGCCAGCTTTACCAGGGGAAGTATGATTATCTGACCCCGCGCCCATTGTTGGAAACAGCGTATATCAATGATCTGCTGGATATTCCCGGAACAATACAATGGTTGGCAACCTGTTCATAGAGATGTTTGGGCGAATGAGCCGAAGCGATACACCGTCTCGCAGAGAACGCACAATTGCGCGAGGAACTGCGCCAACGCGGGTACAAGCAAGCCCAACGTTATACATGGTCGGGGGCTGCGGCCAAAATGCTGGCGGTCTATCAGCAAGTCTCTCAGGGCATCACCAGCTTGCGTGATGATGTTGAATTGGAACTCTCTCTTTGAAAGGTAGATAAAATATACATGTCAAACACACTTATTACGGGTACTACTGGGCAAAATGGGAGCTATCTTGCGGAATTTTTATTACAGAAGGCTGAATTTTTTGCCGGTAGAAGACGTGATAGATGCGTATCTGGCACTGGCGGACCGGGGGCACCCAGGGGAAGCCTATAACATTGGTTCTGGCCACGCCCGTTCGATCCAATCCATCCTCGATCTCCTCCTGACGTTTACCGATGTACCTGTGCATGTCGCCACTGATCCAGCACGTATGCGCCCGGTGGATATCCCGTTGCTGGAAGCCGATACCTCGCGTCTACGAGTGCAGACAGGTTGGCAGCCAACTGTGCCGTTCGAGGTGGCTCTCCAGCGTACGTTGGAGTATTGGCGAGATGTTGTGGCTGCTGAGGACTGTGCATAAACAAAAACTGGTTAGCTAGAAAACTTTGAAATCGGCCTAGCTAGGTGGTATACTGTGGGAGTAAAAGATCAGCAGCGCGGCGGATACAACGAGCGTATTCCGCCGCGCCTTGTTGCAACGAGGCAAAAGTGCACACGATCTTGTGGAGTAATCGGCCAGACGGCCAGGATAGATGGAGGAACACTATGACCACCCAAACACAGAAAACCATCGCAATTCCTCAGGTTGAGCCTCGTCAGCCCATCCCGACACAGAACTTGCGCGTTCCCGGCCCCACGCCAATACCCGCACGCGTGCTAGCGGAAATGACGAAGCCGATGATTAACCATCGCGGCCCCGAATTTGCAGCGATCCTGCGCAGAGTCACCACGCGCCTGCAATATTTCTTCCAAACAACCTCACCTGTGCTGACCTTTCCGGCCTCCGGTACTGGCGGACAAGAAGCAGCTATCGCCAATCTCTTTTCGACTGGCGACCATGTGATCGTGATCTCGATTGGCGCATTTGGCAATCGCCTGGCCACTATCGCCGGAAAATTCGGGCTGAACATCACCAAGATCGACTTTCCTTGGGGAGAAGCGGCTGACCCTGAAGTGGTTGCCACACAGTTACGGGCCAACGCTCCCTACAAGGGCGTGCTAGTGACACATAACGAAACCTCAACTGGCGTGATGAACGATATCGAGGCGCTGAGTAAGGTCATTCGCCAGCACAATCCCGACGCGCTGATCGTGGTGGATGCAGTCAGTTCGCTGGGCTGCGTGCCCTTGGAGATGGACCCTTGGGATATTGATGTGGTGCTGACTGGCTCGCAGAAGGGCTGGATGGTTCCCCCTGGCCTGATGATGGTCGGCGTTGGTCCACGCGCCTGGGAAGCCAACAAGACGGCGAATCTGCCACGCTTCTACTTCGACTGGGAGCTAGCCCGTAAGAGTCTGGAGAAGTGGCAACATCCGACAACCCCACCCATCTCGCTCTTCTACGCGCTGGACGTGGCACTGGAGATCATGCTGGAAAAGGGACGTGACGAGATTTTCGCCCACCACCAGCAAGCTGGCGAGTATGTGCGCGGACGGGCCAAAGTGCTGGGTCTGCAACTCCTAGCCGATCATCCTAGAGCTTCGGACACAGTCACGGCCATCTACACGCCAGAGGGCATCGATACCAAAGCGTTGCTCAAAGTCCTGCGCGAACAGGATCACGTTGTCCTCGCCAGCGGTCAGGCACATCTGGAAGGCAAGATCATCCGCATAGGCCACCTGGGCAGCTTCGAGCAGCAGGACTTGGTTGAGGCTATGGATTGCCTAGAGGCTCGCTTGATCGAGTTGGGTTATAAGCAGTAGAGAGGATGCTCACAGCTATGGAAGAGACATCCGCAGTTAATCGGATACTCATTGCCGACGAGATCGCGCAGGAGGGTGTGGATCTCCTGCGTCGGGAGTTACCCACCGCTCAGATTGATATTCGTACCGGCCTGAAGCCTGAGCAACTGCGTGCGATTATTGGCGAATACGCAGCCCTGATCGTGCGTAGTGCTACGCAGGTGACAGCCGATATCCTGGCCGAAGCCCACCAACTGAAGATCGTCGGACGCGCTGGCGTAGGCGTGGACAACATCGATACCGAGGCCGCCACAAACTACGGTATTATGGTGGTCAATTCGCCCACTGGCAATATCGTGGCGGCGGCAGAACATACGATTGCCATGCTGATGGCCCTGGCTCGCCATATTCCAGAGGCGAATAGTAGCACGCGAGCCGGAAAATGGGAGAAGAACCGCTTCGTCGGCGTCGAGGTGCGCAACAAAGTGCTCGGTGTCATTGGCCTGGGCAAAGTTGGCATCGAAGTCACCAAACGCGCTCAGGGCTTGGAAATGCAGGTCATCGCTTTCGACCCCTATGTTGCGCCCGAACAGGCCCGCAAACTGGGCGTGACCATGAATAGTCTGGAAGAGGTCTTGCAACAAGCCGACTTCGTGACCCTGCATACGTCGCTCACCAGCGGTCCCCAAGGCACACGCGGACTGATCGGCGCACACGAACTCAGCTTGATGAAACCAACGGCGCGGCTGATTAACTGCGCACGCGGTGGTCTGATCGAAGAAGAGGCACTGCTGCACGCGCTGAACGAGGGACGCCTGGCGGGTGTCGCGCTAGATGTCTTCAGCCAGGAACCGATCCGCGACGATGAGGTGCTAAAGCTGCTGCTAGCCAACGAGCGCGTGATCGCCACTCCGCATCTGGGTGCTTCCACCGAAGAGGCTCAAGTTGGCGTGGCTACTGATGTCGCTGAGCAGGTTGTAGCAGTCTTGCGCGGCGGTTTCCCACGGGCAGCGGTCAACGCACCCCTGATTCTGCCAGAGACCTTGCAGGTCTTGCAGCCCTATATGCAACTGGTCGAAAAGATGGGTCGCCTCTACACACAGCTTCAACCGGGTCCACTGAGCCGGGTCGAGTTGGCGTGTAGTGGTGAGATCGCCGATTACGATCTGCGCCCGCTCAAAGCCGCCCTGATTAAAGGTCTGTTGGAGTCGGTTTCGGACGCGCATGTGAACATGATTAACGCGCCTGTGCTAGCCAAACAGCGCGGACTGGAGATCATCGAGCAGAAATCGACCACGCCAACCGAATTCGCCAATCTTGTCACTATACGCGTCATGGATAGCAACGGCTACACGTCGTCGTTCGCTGGCAAACCCGGTTCGGGCGATGAATATATCGAGGTGCTGAGCGGGACTGTCATGCATGGCACCCCGCGTATCGTGCAAATCGGGCGCTACTGGACTGAGATCATACCAGATGGGTATATCCTCTTTTGCCGCAATATTAACCAGCCCGGCATGATCGGACGCGTTGGCATGGTGCTGGGCAAAGCCAATGTAAACATCTGTCGTATGGATGTGGGGCCAAGTGCACGTACATCGCAGCACCACGATCCACAACAGCCGCTAGATACCGCGCTCATGATTATCTCGGTGGATGAAACCATCCCCGATTGGGCGCTAGCAGAGATCGGCGAGGCAGGCAATATCTTTGGACTGACGTTAGTGAAGTTGTAAAAGTGCATGATGACTGATACATGGCTAAATTTGTCTCGGCCATGTATCAGTCATCATGCACTTTTACTCGTATAAGCTTCCCATGCTCTTTTAGATAGCGCGAAGCACCCAGCCATGCCAGAACCAGTTGATAGCGAATGTGTTTTGCGCAGTGACACGCAGTCCAGCAGACTCACACAAGGCGTGTGCTTCATCCACGGTGAGAGCATGTACGGGAGCCGTTTCAATCCACTGAAGCAGCCGTTCAAACACGGCCCAGAGCAGGATGGGTTGACGCGGCGCGAAATCTTCGATGATGAGTTGACCGCCGGGAGCCAACAACGTTCGCAGTTGCGCAAAGAAGGTACGTGGGTCCGCAATATCGTGCAACACATTGGTACAGGTAATCAGGTCAAACACTGGCAGAGTAGAGGCGCTATGGGCAAGTCCGCCTGCATTGAGATCCACCAATTCCAAATGCACCTGGGGATGATCTTGCAGGCTCTCGCTTGCTTGTGTCAGCATGTCTGCACTCGCATCTATTCCATATGCTTCCATATTTGGCATCTGTTGCAACATCTGCTGGATTAGTATACCTGTACCACAGGCAACGTCGAGCATACGTGGTGGTCGCTGGTGTTGCTCTAGCACGCGCTGAAGCGCAGCACCATCGATCAGTGTTCTGGCTGCAGCAAGCGTTTTCTCTGTATACGTACGCCAGCGTGTGTTATATTGGCGAGCATACCGCCCACGATAATAGCTATTCACTGAATTGTGCGGATGGTTGCTGTTCCATCCATCCTCTCTTTCAACTTTAAGCGTTACTATTATCAACGCACAGACAAGCCACCAAAGGGGAAACATTGACATTATGCAGAAATGGTTGTGCTATCTATTCAGCCAACCGCCAATCATACTCCATGCGTCTGGCCGTCCAACGTGCTACATCTATACCATACAGGCGAGCTACGACATGTAAGCTCATATCGATGCCAGCGGAGACACCCGCCGAGGTGATGAGATGTCCCTCGTCTACGACACGCGTATCCGCGAGCATCTCAATCGCTGGGTAGGTTTCGCGCATCCACTCAATACTGCCCCAGTGCGTGGTAGCTCTGCGCCCATCGAGCAAGCCACGTTCAGCCAGCAGAAATGCGCCAGTACAGACACTGGTCGTCAATTGCGTGTGCTGATTCTGCTGGCCGATCCAGTCCAGCAACCGCGTATTGTGGCGTTCGCGCCGGGTACCCTGACCGCCTGGCACAACGAGTATATCAAGCGGCGGATGTTGTTCGATGGTCGCGTGCGGCTGCACCTGTAATCCGCCCCGGCAGGAAATAATCTCGTCATGTTCAGCAATCGTGAGTACACGAAAAAGCTGGTGCTCATCCCCCTGCCGCTCTGGCTCAACCGGACGTGCTATCGAGAAGACCTCGAAGGGGCCACAAAAATCGAGTACCTCGACTTCATCAAAAATGAGAATACCTACCGTTAACAATTGGTTTTGTATAGTACTTCTCAACCTTTCTTGTCTGATATTGTACGTCTAAAGCGATGATGTATTCGGTGCCAAGCCTATTTTTTGCACACGCTGCTCAAATTGCCCATAGCTAAGATCCGGGGTTAGCCCGTTCCACATCTTCTCACCTACCACCGGAAAAGCAGGCTCAATGCGTACAGTGATATCATGTGCACTAATCTTGCTGCCCAGGAGATCGTTCCAGACCGCGAACATGCCCCCTAGCAGCAATGGATCAGTAGGCGATAGGTTCAGCGCCGGGTTGTGCAGATCGAAGATTGAGGGATCCCAGTGATCGTAGAGCAGGCGCGTGTCTAAAAAATCGTGAAAATAGCTGGCGTGCGGCACGATGTAAAGCAGGTTTCCATTGGTATTGATGATTTGGAAACCCTGGTGCTCCATATCAACTGGATTAGCCCAATGATTATCCCAATCTTCAAGCACCATGTCTCTATTGACTTTGATGCTGCTCTGAATCAACGAGAGGCTACCCCACATTCTGACGGTTTTGCCCTGTTGGTGCAGTAAACGATCATAGTAATTGATGTAGGTGCGGTACTCATCTGCGTCATTGGCGCTATACTCATCCACGCCAATGTGAACTTGGGTGGTTGTGAACCAGGGTAAAAAGGTTTCCCAGAGCTTGTCAACAAAGGTATAGGTGGCGGGATTACTCAGATCCAGAAATTCTTTGGAGTATTTCGGGCTGGCTAGTTGCGGATCATATTGTGTCAAAGCGAGAGCGTGGGCAGGCGTATCGATTTCAGGCGTAATAGTCACCGCATGTGCGCTGGCAACCTGTTCCAATTCCTGGATCTGTGCCTCGGTATAGGAGCCATCGACGGCTGCCAGACCAGGGAAGGCAGGACTATCCAAGCGAAAAGCTGCGTATTGGTGCTGCCAATCAGAACCATCGCCTCCATTTATGGCATTATCGTTGAAATGCAATTGGAAATCGTTGAACTTATACCATGACATCAGCCGCACATAGTCTTCCAAGAGAGGTAAGGGGAGAAATTTGCGCCCAAGGTCGAGCATAAAGCCGCGCTCTTTATACTGAGGATAATCGCGGGCAAAGCCTTTCGGGATATGTGTATGATCGGGGTCAGCTTGCAAAATTTGCAATGCTGTACGTGTGCCGTAGAAGGCTCCATTGCGAGTGCGAGCATTGATAATGACACTCGTATTTACATCAAATGTATAACCCTCAGCACCCAGACTACTATCCAGAGTTTTCAAAGTCAGAAAAAAATTGCCAGAGCCAGGGTCGTTGGCAGCGACAATAGACACAGTTGTGCCCGTCTCAGCAGTGAGATCCTGCTGGAAAATGTGCGCGGTTTCGCTCAATTGCCCAACATACGCTGGATCAAGCACAATTCGCGTGCTTGAGCTAAAGAGAAACATGCCGTTACCACCATGCCATTCGCGTAGTACAGGGACGACTGAGGGTGATGGGTTCGTATAAAAAATAATCGGTGCCAGTAGGTTCCTGCTTACCAACGTCAAAAAAGCAATGGTCATACTCAGAAGGATCATCGTCAGCCCGATACTTTGTTTTTTGTCCAACCCCAACCCCCTGCGCCAATAAACCCTCTGCATGTATGTACCTCACTTATGCCAATGTCGCATACTCCTCTTATACTATGTCCAGCCTAACACATCGGTCAAATTTTCATGTGTATCCCTATGACCATCGGGCTAGCGTCTCGCTGTTTGCTGATGCGCTCCTCTCCAACGAAAGCACATTCTCGTCGCGATCCCACAAGAGAAGAATGTGCTTTTGCTGGAGAGGGTATATGTTAGTGTGCTCCCCTTCCGCGTACGAACTGGCCTGGGGTTGCGCCCGTATGTTGGCCAGCTTGAACAACACGCGTGCCATTGACCCAGACATCGCGGATGCCTGTCGAGAGGCGATGTGAGTCCGTGACCGTAGCGTGGTCCGTGATCGTCTCCTCATCAAAAATTACCACATCAGCAAAGAAGCCGGGGCGCAGCAATCCTCGTTCGAGCAGCCCCAGTCTAGCTGCCACAGCGCCGCTCATCTTGCGAATGGCATCTTCCAGTGTCAGCACCTTCTCCTCGCGCACATATTTTGCCAGCACACGCGGATACGTGCCATATGCACGCGGGTGTGTCGGTCCTAGTGCTTTGGCCCAGGCGGGGTCAAGCCCACCTGCGTCCGTAGAGACACACACCCAGGGTTGGCGCAGTCCGAGCGCAATGTTAGCTTCGTCGATACTGAAATAGATCGTGAAGATCCGTTGGCCTTCTGAGAGCAGTAACTCGATCACTGAATCGAGCCAATGCTGGTTGCGCATGATAGCAATCTCGGTCAGGCGCTTGCCCGCGTATTGCTGGTTCTCTGGTTTGCTAAAGCCGACAGGCATGATGCCGTCTACACCCATATTACGTGCCATCGCTTCCCATCCGCCAGTAGGCGCGAGCACTTCTGCACGAATGCGTTGCTGGATCTCTGGGTTGGCCAGCGTCTCGAAATACGTTCCGCCCTCGGCTACCCACGGTGGCAAGACAGAATCTAGTCCGGTTCCCGATATAGGATAGGGATATATATCAGCCATTACATCGATGCCGGTGTCGCGGGCAGCTTGGATATGGGCAATAGCCTCAGTCATGAGCGGCCAGTTCTGCTTGCCCATTGCTTTAAGGTGATAGATTTCGACTGGCAGACTCGCCCGTCGCCCAATCTCAATCGCTTCATCCAGTGCTGTCAGTAATGCATCACTCTCTGAACGAATGTGGGTGATATACATCCCGCCGTACTGACCCACGACCTTAGCGACCTCGACTAATTCATCCGTTGAGGTATAGGTGTCAGGGGGATAAATCAGCGCGTACGAGACGCCAAACGCGCCATCCTCCATCGCCTCAGCCATGACGCGCCGCATCGTAGCCAGTTCCTCAGCCGTTGGCGTACCCATCTCCATACCCTTGGCATAGCGGCGCAGCGTGCCGCCACCCAGAAACGAGCCAACATTGGGTGAGACGCCTTGTTCAACCAACGCATCCAGCCAATCGCGAAAACGCGTCCAGCCCCGTGCACGCTCAATCCACGCACTAAACCGCGTTTGCATGGTGGTGGGAGAGAGATGGCCCTCAAAGCTATCGGTGAACTGGCCGCCCACGGGTGCGGGTGTCCAGCCTTCGCCCATAATCTCAGTTGTTACGCCTTGTGTGATCTTGGAAAGGTCGCGTGGATCACGCATCAGCGGAATATGGGAGTGACTCAGGATATCAATAAAGCCAGGGCACACCACCATCCCCGTCGCGTCCACAACCTCACGCGCGGCCTCTGGTGAGATCTGGCCAAGCGCGGTAATCTCTACTATGCGTTCGCCTGCGATGGCGAGATCACCGTAAAACCATGAGTTGCCCGTTCCATCCACAATTTTCGCATTGCGGATCAGGATATCGATAGAAATAGTGCTCATCAGTTCTCCTTTCGTACATGTACATCAGTAGGGTATCATTGTGTCTAGTATAAGCATGACATTACATGGTTGTCAAATCAACAGTTTTTGTAGGAAGAGGCGTGCAAATGGTATTCACCAGCCGTTTATGGTTCGTCAGAGTTGGGATAGATCAGTTGTCCATCCTCACATTGCAGAAACGCCGTGAGCGTATGCTCTTTGGGCGTCTGTTTGCTGATGATGTGGTAGACATGCCAGCCTGCAACGGTGAGAGCATCGGCGATAAGAGAGCGGTGGCAGCGCCATGGCACGGCCTCGGCACACATGATAGCGACCAACTGGTGGTTGGCGAGATCTTCCAGTTCGGCAAGGCCCGCGTGAAATTCGGGAGTAGCCAGATAGTCAGCGTAGCCGCGAAAAGACGCGTTGTGCCAACCAGTGTTGCGAGAGTCTTTCGCGGCACGGCGCAGTCCTCCCAGGGCAGGCAGATGGCGGTAGTCGATAGCACAGGTGTGCAATGCAGCAGGGAGGAGGTCGATGCCAAACTGTGGGTTTTTACGTGATTTAGGGATGGTACGTACATCGACCAGCAACTGGATAGCGTGTACACGCAGGAGCGCTACAAGCTCTTCAATTGTACGGGTTGAATGGCCAATGGTGTACATAGTCTTGTTTTCCATAATCCTATTGTACATCTGAGAGAGTCTCTGCTCACGTGGTTGCACGAATTGCAAGTGAAATTGCCCCTTTTGATGCCTGATCTGTGAGAAAAAGCCAGGGCACATTTCCTCATCAGACGAAATTCGCGCCAAAGATTTTGAAACTATTTCCTGAAGATCTTCGTACAAAACTCGACGTTGGTGTTTTCAGAAGTCAAAATATGACCCATCCAGAAGATACCGTACAAAAACGTTCAACTTGTTGGAAGGAAAAATCACATGGTACGTCAACGGAATGCACCAACCAAGTGGCCAACTCTCGCGATTGTGGTTCTGGCAGGAGCCTGGACGCTCTTCCACCTCATCTGGAATGTCGCTGGACAAACCGCAGATGATTATTGGGGGGTGGCGTTACTCATCCTCTTTCTGCTCTCACTGATTGTGGCTTTCATGCAGTTTTTTAGGGAGCACGCTGCGCTCAAAGCAGTTTCTTCCACCGAGCAGTTTCCTGAACCAGCCATCGCGCGGTTTTTCTTCGGTTCGGAGGGATCATCAGGCATGTGGTTTGTCGTGCGAATGGAAGTGGGGGCTGAGTGGCTGCTGGCTGGCTGGGAGAAGATACAATCCCCGGCCTGGGGCACCAGTGGCAAAGCGCTCAATGGGTTTGTCGCGGGTGCCTTAGCCAAGGCTTCCGGGCCGAATCCTGCCGTCCAGGGGTGGTATGTCTGGTTTTTGCAACATGCCGTTCAGCCGAATGCCGGGTTCTTCTCATTCCTGGTCACTTACGGAGAATTCGCGGTAGGACTCGGTGTCCTTCTGGGCATCCTCACCGGGATCGCTGCTGGCGCTGGCGTGCTGATGAATCTGAATTATCTGCTGGCTGGAACGGTAAGCACCAACCCAGTGCTCGGCATGTTTGGCCTCTTTCTGATCTTCTCATGGCGCGTCTGCGGCTGGATCGGTGGAGATCGATGGTTGCTCCCAGCACTTGGCTTACCCTGGAAACCGGGAAGTCGCTTCCAACCGCAAGCCGCACCAGACACCGTACCTTCGCAACTTGCACCAGACACCGTACCTTCGCAACTCACACCTAGTACCGCATCTTCGTCAGAATAATGTCTACGTCAGAGAATCGATCACGTTAGAGTCTCTTTCTGCTTGAAGCAGAAAGAGATCTTTTTATCTGCTCCTCATTCCTAATCGGTAGAGAGAAGTGAGCTTTCATACTGCATGAGCGTCACAGGTCGATTTCAGCTTTCATTAGCTGATCTTCTGGTGCATATCGGAGGCGGAAACCAAGCTTCCTACACACCGCTTGCATCCTCTGGTTTTCCATCAGAATATCACCCGTAATGCGCTGGAATTGTTCAGCTCGACCAAACTGGATGAGTCGGCGCAGCAATTCGATCCCCAACCTCTGGTGGTGCGCTTGCAAGCCTCGGTGCCACTCGGCAAACGGCTCCTGACGAAGTCTTTCCTGCTCATGACTGTACGCTTGTCTCGCTCGGTCCACGTGGGATCTGGTCGGAGTCCAGACTATGATATGATGGGCTGGGTATCATCGTCACGAAGAGAATGGCATCCGTTTGTGCCACGATGCTGTGCGGCACATGTGCCTCTACCTGGACGAGCATCCCTGCTTCCATCTGTATGCTCTCCCCGGCGGTAAAGAGGATGTGACCACGCACCACCTGGACCAGAATCTGGCTCGACGTATGATGCTCCTTCAACTGCTGTCCCGCTTTGAATGCAAAGAGGACGAGACGGGTGGTCCCACTGTCTGAGAGCACCTGGACAGATGGCCCTTCCTCACGGAAGTGGGCGAGTGTGCGCATGTCGAAGACGATCAGATGACCCCCTTCTTCTTGCTTCGTTGCTTCCGGTTTTTCTGGTAGCTGACTCATAGGTCTTTCTGCCTTTCATAATATGGGCGAGTGCTCGTGCGGCAGCATGCTGACGCCCCGTCCTCCTCACCCCACTCGCTCATTTCATCCTTTTTTCGGTGGCCGCACGATCAACATCGGCACTATCGCGCTGGTGAGGAGACGCTCTGTGACACTGCCCATTACCCAGCGTTCCAGCCCACCCCGGCCATGAGTGGAAAGGGCAATCAGGTTGCACCTACTAACACCCTCGGCTTCTTTTCCCTCTCCTCCGTGCTCCGCCAGATGGAGCAGGGCGCTGGAAACATCTTTTTCCAGTTCGACAGAGGATGTAATGGAGAGCTTGAGGTCTTGTATGGTCGTCTGCAAGCGCTCAGTCACTTGCGCCAGGTAGGTTCTGGCATGCTGGACAGCCTCTTCATTGCGTTCACTGACAAAGCCCTCTTCTGCCGTTGCTGGGAAGATCTTCACGACCTGGGCCAGGTGCAGTGCTCCCGGAGCAGAGGCAGCCAGGGCCGTGACCAGGTGTGCCGCTGGGATGAGCGCGGCCTCGGCAAACTCCGAGCCATCCAACGCGACGAGCGCATAGGGCGGTCGCGCGGGATCTGTGTTTGACAGCAGGGAAGCAGGTTCGCTCTCAGGCAGAACGAGAGTAGGTATCGTACTTTCATGGGCCAGGGTGTGCGCGACACTGCCCAGCATCCAACGTATGAAGCCAGTTCTGCCATGACTGCATAGCACGATGAGGTCAACCCCTTGTGACTCGGCAGTAGCGAGGATGGACTGAGCAGGAAGTCCAATCATGGCCTCGGTGGTCGTGTGTATTCCTATCAGCACCGATGATGCGGCAACAGTGTTGAGATAGTTCGTCGCTTGAGCCATCTCCGTTTCGACCGATTGTTCTGGCACAAATAAAACGGGTGGCATTCCTCCATAATAGGGAACAACAATCTTGATCACTTGCAGGATATGAATCGAGCCGCCTGAGGCCTGTGCGAGACGTGCCGCCACTGGCAGCGCCTGCTCTGCACGAGGCGAGCCATCCAACGGGACGAGTATTCGTTTAAACACGATAATGCTCCTTTGTAGATGAACGATACATTCCTAAACAACGCTCCAGAGCCTCTCACGAGATTTCTGCGTCATGTGTTCCTCCATCGAAGAGTCTTTCACCAACTGGTCTTTCGATTATGCAACCAGCGAATCATTGCCAGGACAAGGACGACAAGAAGCACAATCCAGAGGGTCGAACTGAGCAGCATCAGCGTCATACTCAGCCAACTCAAACCATATCCCCCCATCATAGGAGTATCCTCACTTTCGTACATGCAAAATCCTTCCCTGTCCTGCTAAGAGAACGATGCTCAATGGACCAGGGAGGGCAAAAGATGTATCGAGTAGTAGCACAATGCGTCAAGAGGGAACTGTAACGAGGAACAGCCCTGTTCCTGATCTCGTTGTCTGGCAGTAGTGCTCTGTAGTCTAAAAAGAAAAGAAGTCAGATCTCAGATGAACAAGCCGTTTGAGGAAACGATGCGCTTGTTCAATGGGTGTGTTGCGAGACAGATAGATCTGAATGTTCTCTTTCTCACCATCAGGTGGAGTTGCCTATTCTGAGCATCAAGGCTGGTACGCAGCACACCTCGAAAACGTTTCAGAAGGTGGAGAAACACAGCAATGTGCTGGTCCTAGCCTCTTCAAGACCTTCCTCACTAGATTCTCGTTTTCTTCTTCTCTCAACAAAATGGTATGGAAAAATGTTATGACCCCGTAAGCTGCCAGCACTCGTTAGCAATAGCCCAATCTTCCTCGGCGTGGATAACCAGCACTGGCACACGTGAACTGGACGTTGCAATATCCTGGTCGCCTGCTGCTGCGGTGTTTTTCTGCATGTCAAGAGACACCCCAAGAAATGCAAGCGTCTCACACATTGCAGCTCGAACATCTGGCGCGTTTTCACCAACACCACCAGTAAAAACCAGCGCGTCCAGCCCTCCCAGGACAGCGACCATCGCGCCTAGGCATTCGCGTAGCCGGTGAACATACATCTCGAAGGCAAGGGTGGCACGCGTGTCACCCTCTTTGCGTGCCTGTAAAATGTCACGCATATCCCCAGATCGTCCTGCGATCCCCTTGAGACCAGACTGGTGATTGAGCGTCTCGTCCAGTTGTTGCGGTGTTACGTTGGTATGTTGGAGCAAGTATAGCAGAAGACCAGGATCAAGCGACCCTGAACGACTCCCCATCATTAGTCCCTCTAAAGGAGTCAAGCCCATCGTTGTATCGATACTCCACCCGTGGCGAATAGCGGCCAACGAACAGCCGTAGCCGAGGTGGCAGGTGACCAGCTTCAGTTGCTTGAGATCGCGCCCTAAGAGCCGAGCAGTTCGATGTGCACAATACTGATGATTGATGCCATGAAAGCCATAGCGCTGGAGACCCTGCTCATACCAGGCATAAGGACCAGGGTAGACAATTGCTGGCAGGGGGAGGGTACGATGAAAGGCAGTGTCGAAGACTGCGACCTGTTTGGCTCCAGGAAGCAGTTCTTCGCCAACCCGCATTCCTTCCAGATTGACTGGATTCTGCAAAGGAGCAAAGACCGCATATTCCTCTATCGCAGCTTTTACTTCTGTCGTTACCAGGGTGCTCTGGCGATACGCAGGACCTCCATGTACGACGCGATGCCCAATAACATCGATCTCTTCAGGATGTTCCAGCACACGTCCGGGTCCACTCCAGAGCGTGCCCAGCACCTGTTTGAGGGCATTGGCATGCGAGGTTGAGGGCAGACGCTGATGTCCAGGTGTTTGGTGCTGATTATGCCTCGACGTTCCTGCTCTGTTTGTCCAATCAATACTTGTTTCCCACAAGGGAGCCAGAGGATCTTTTGGCAACGTATCCCCCAATTCATAGAGGCTGATCTTCTGGCTGCTTGATCCAGCATTGAGAACTAACACCTTCATTACAATCCTTCTCTTTCTTTATTCTTTATGCAAGCATGCCACTTTTGTTCATTCGTTCCCTGAATAATCCAGGTTGCGTTTCATCCAGTCACGTACTTCCGGCGCGACCCCTACTGTTTCCAATAGCTCTTTTGTGAGAGGTTGGATTGTTTTCGTCCATCGCGAGCAAACCCTTGTCATCTGCGATCAGCGCCCTCGTGGTGTTTCCCCATGTGTGCACACTCATCTGGTGTTTTTCCAGATCCAATGCTCGACTTCTGGTAAATCCTCGCCGTGTTCGTCAATGTACAATTTATGTTCGATGAGCTTGTCTTGCATCATTTGCTTCAGATAGGCACCCTTCGCACCCACCTGTGGCACGCGATCAATCACGTCTTGCACTAGGTGGAACCGGTCGATGGCGTTCTGAACCCGCATATCAAAGCGCGTTGTGATCGTCCCCTCCTCTTTGTAACCACGGACATGCAGATTGCGGTTGGTTCGGCGGTAGGTCAGGCGGTGAATCAACCAGGGATAGCCATGGAAGTTGAAAATGATGTGTTTGTCTGTTGTGAAGAGCGAGTCGTAATCCTTTTCCTGTAACCCGTGCGAGTGTTCCGAGTTGGATTCCAGCTTCATGAGATCCACGACATTGATGACCCGGATTTTCAGCTCAGGCAGATGCTCGCGCAGGAGCGAAACAGCGGCCAAAACCTCCAGCGTTGGCGTGTCTCCGCAACAGGCCATGACCACGTCCGGTTCGCTCCCCTGGTCGTTGCTCGCCCATTGCCAGATGCCGATGCCTTCCGTGCAATGCACAACGGCTTCGTCCATGGTCAACCACTGGGGAAGCGGGTGTTTGCCTGCAACGACCACATTCACGTAGTGCCGACTGCGCAGACAATGATCAACAACAGACAGGAGACAATTTGCGTCAGGTGGAAGGTAGACGCGCACAATATCGGCCTTCTTGTTAATGACATGATCGAGAAAGCCGGGGTCTTGGTGGGTAAAGCCATTGTGATCCTGTTGCCAGACGTGGGAAGTGAGGAGAAAGTTGAGCGAGGAAATGTTCCGGCGCCAGGGCAGCTCTCGCGTCACTTTCAACCATTTGGCGTGCTGGCTGACCATCGAATCGATGATGCGAATAAACGCCTCATAACTATTGAACAGTCCGTGCCGCCCGGTCAGTAGATAGCCTTCCAGCCAGCCCTCGCATTGATTTTCGCTGAGCATCGAGTCCACCACGCGTCCAGTGGGCGCGAGGAATTCGTCATTTTTTTCTGCCTGGGCATCCCACTGACGATTGGTTCTTTCAAACACCGCTTCGAGCTGATTGGAGAGCGTCTCATCGGGACCAAAGATGCGGAAATTACGCTGCGCTTGATTCAGCGCTACCACCTCCCGCAAAAATGGACCCAGCACGGACGTATCCTGTGCGACAACAGCGCCAGGCGAAGGCACATGTACTGCATGGACGCGAAAGCCCGGCATGTGCAAATCGTGGAGAAGCATTCCCCCATTGGTGTGGGGATTGGCGCCCATCCGCCGGTCACCTGTGGGGGCAAGCGCAGCCAGTGTTGGGAGGAGACGGCCATTAGTATCGAACAATTCTTCTGCCTGGTAGCTTTTCATCCAACGTTCGAGTTCCTGGATATGCTTGGGATGAGCGCGATCCACCAGAAGCGGCACCTGATGCGCTCGGAATGTCCCCTCAATTGGCAGGCCATCAACCACTTTTGGTCCCGTCCACCCCTTTGGCGACTTGAGGACGATCATGGGCCAGCGCGGACGTGTGGGATCATTGGTGCTCCGTGCATTGTTTTGTATGCGTTTGATATCCTCAATCGCTCTTTCCAGCGTTGCTGCCATGAGCTGGTGCATCTTTTCCGGTTCATCACCTTCGACGAGGTACGGCATCCAACCGCATCCCCGGAGAAACTGTTCCAACTCCTCAGGCTCGATGCGTGCGAGAACTGTCGGGTTACTGATCTTGTAGCCATTGAGATGCAGGATGGGTAGGACGGCTCCATCAGTAATCGGGTCAAGAAATTTATTCGAATGCCAGGAGGTCGCCAGAGAGGCCGTTTCAGCTTCACCATCACCGATGACACAGGCGACGATCAGGTCAGGATTGTCGAACGCGGCCCCAAAGGCATGACTGAGCGAATACCCCAACTCCCCACCTTCGTGAATCGATCCTGGCGTCGTTGGTGCAACATGGCTCGAAATGCCGCCGGGAAACGAGAACTGCTTAAAGAGCTTTTTCAGCCCGGCTTCGTCCTGGGTTACGTCTGGATATACTTCACTCCAGGTGCCTTCGAGGTAGACATTGCCTACAATTGCCGGTCCGCCGTGGCCTGGACCGGCGACATAGAACATATCCAGGTCATATTTCTTAATGACCCGGTTCAAATGCACGTAGATGAAGTTCTGTCCTGGGGTTGTACCCCAGTGTCCGACCACCAACGGTTTCACATGCGACAATTGCAGTGGTTCCTTGAGCAACGGATTGTCAGCCAGATAAATCTGTCCAACCGAGAGGTAGTTCGCGGCACGCCAATAGGCGTTCATCTTTTGCAACAGATCGGGCGACAATGGTTGATCTGTAAGATTCATAGTAGGTGTTTCCATAAGACATTTCTCCTTTGCAGTGTTACACCGATGTGAGCAGTTTGCTCTTTTCCGCGATACAGCCAAGCAAATCATTCCAGGAAGCGTCGAATGATGCCGCTCCTTCACGCTGCAGTTGTGCCGCGAGCGCATCATAGTCCACCCCAGCTTGTGCGAAGCGAGCGAGCAGTGCTTCCGCATGCCCACCATCTGCGGCAAGCATATCCCCGATCTCACCATGCTGAGCAAATGCAAGCAACGTCTGTTCGGGTACTGTATTTACTGTAAAAGGAGCGGCAAGGGCTTTGATGTACAGGACATCGGATGCAGCGGGGTCCTTAGTGCCGGTACTGGCCCATAAGAGTCTCTGCGGCCTGGCTCCCGCATTTGCGAGCCGTAACCAGCGATCTGTGTCGAGCAGATCACGGTACGCTTTGTACGTACGACCAGCGACAGCGATTCCCAACTGATTCCGGATTTCCGCAGGCACCTTCCCCTCGACTGCTTTATCCCAACGACTCACAAAGATGGAGGCAACGGAATGCACAGCGGGGTTGAGGCCAGCAGCCATGCGCCGTTCGAGACCCCGCATATATGCCTCGGCGGCTACGATATACTGGTCGTGAGAGAACAGGAGCGTCACATTGACGGGAATACCAGCAAAGATGCTTTCTTCGATGGCCGCAAGTCCTTCCCTGGTTCCGGGAATTTTCAAAAACAGATTGGGTCGTGCTGCCCTGGCAGAGAGTTGTGCGGCTGCAATGCAGGTGCTTTTGGCATCATACGCCAGCAATGGCGAGACCTCCAGTGACACCCAGCCATCAACGCCGTTTGTCGCATCGTGAATTGGGCGGAAGAGATCAGCCGCCTGGGTAATATCCTCCAATGCGAGTTCGAAGAAAAGGGCTTCCCCAGACTTCCCCTCAGCTCTCTTCTGACGAATGGCATCATCGTAGTCCTGGCTATTCTTCATAGCGTGATCGAAGATAGTGGGATTTGAGGTCAGCCCTGTAATCGAGAGATCAGCGATATACTGCTGGAGTGTGCCACTCGTCAGCAGATGCCGCGTGATGTTGTCGAGCCAGAGGCTCTGACCAGCGGCATGGAGTTGTTGTGTTGCTTTCATGATATATCCCTTCATTGTAGAGAAGTACCCTACGCTTTTTTGACGACTCTGTGCTTTCGAAACAGTGCCACTACTCCTGCCGGATGTCGATCAAGGATATGATAGACTACCAGTTTGAGGCGATCCTCCACCAGGAACCAGAACAGTGCGTAGCCCCAGACGAAGAGCGCCAACGTCCATCCAATTGGTGACATAAAGAGTCCATACACGGTAATCAAGGTTGCGAGCAATTGCGTGCAGATGACCGCTATCAGGAGCACAGAGGCTGGTCGAATGGACCAGAACGGCCCACGTGTACGTGTGACAAAAATGGTCAGGTGTCCCGAAACGGACAGTTTTAAGTAGATCAAGGTTTGAATGAGGTCGCGGTTGAGATGAAAGACCGTGGTTGCTAGATACAACAGTCCGAACGTTTCGAGCACACCCAACAGCCCCAGCGTGCTTGCGAGACTCAATACCTTCGGCATATTCCAGGCTTCTGGTTTGTTCGAGTAATGCACCCGATCATACGCGATTGACAAGATAGCCCCATCATTGAGGACCGCCAGCAGGACAATCATGATCGCGGTCACCGGGTAGAAATTGAATATCAGAATGGACAGGGTCATGAACAGCAAGACACGAATGGTTTCCGTAATCCGATAGATTGCATAACTGTTCATACGTTGAAAGGTTTTGCGGCCCTCTTTGATTGCGTCAATGATGACGGAGAGACCAGGAGTCAGCAGGATCACGGAAGCCGCAGAACGAGCAGCATCGGTTGCGCCAGAAACAGCGATCCCCGCGTCTGCTTTCTTGAGCGCCGGGGCATCATTGACTCCGTCGCCAGTCATCCCGACAATGTGTCCTCGTTTTTGTAACGCTTCCACAATCGCATACTTATGCTCAGGGAACACCTGCGCGAAACCGTCGGCATGCTCAATCGTCTCAGCAAACTGATTCGCCTGATCGGTAGGCGTACTGGAAAACAGCGCGGCATCCTGAATGTGTGTCCCAAGCCCCAATTCACTGGAGATTTCTGTCGCGATGGCGAGTTGATCCCCGGTGACCATCTTGATCTGGACTCCCATCTTTTTGGCCGTGGCAACGGTCGCTTTGGAGTCATCTCTCAGAGGGTCATACAAGGGGAGGACACCCAGCACCTGCCACTGTTGCTCATCCATGCGTGCCACTCCTAATGCACGGTATCCCCGCTGCGCAAAATCATGGATGGCCTGATCTACCTGCGCCTGGCTCTTTTCTGGGGCAGCAGAAAGTGCCTGGATCACCTGAGGAGCTCCTTTGGCGACGCGGAACGTCTGTCCATTGGGCCCTTTCACCGTCGCTTCTGTCCGCTTGTGGACGGGATCAAATGGCTGGAAGTGCGTGACTTGGTAGTGTTGAGAAATATCTTGCTGTTGCTCTTTTGCGACGCCGCCCAGGATGGCCATATCGATAGGGTCCTGACCTTCGCTGCGTGATGCCAATGCCGCCGCAAAGATCACCTGATGCGGATCGGTTGCCGTCACGCACGACGGCGTTCCCAGGACCAGTTTATTCTGCGTTAAGGTGCCCGTTTTATCCGAACAAAGCACATCGATCCCCGCGAGTTCCTCAATGGCCGCGAGTCGGCTCACCACCGCCTGTTTGTGGGCCAGAATCCGCGCACCTACTGCCATGGTCACGGACAACACCGTGGGCATCGCGACGGGAACTGCCGCAATGGTCAACACCAGGGCAAATTGGAGTGTGGTGAGAAGATCATCGTGCCGGATGAGAGCCGCTATCAGGATCAGGATCACGAGGGACACGGCGAGCACGATGAGATAATCCCCAATCTTCAGGACCGCGCGTTGGAAATGGCTGGTGGTGTGGGCCTTCTCCACGAGCTTGGCTGTTGCCCCAAAGTAGGTGTCCTGCCCCGTCGCATACACCAAGGCATCCATTTCTCCCCGTTTCACAAGAGCGCCAGAGTAGACGTTTTCGCCCACCTTGCGCGTCACAGGTAAGGACTCACCGGTCAGCGCGGACTGATCTACCTCAATGGGATCACCCTCCAGCAATCTGGCATCGGCTGGTATGATCTCTCCGATGTCTAGATGGACCCTATCACCGGGCGCTAACTCACGCGATGGGAGTGTGACCCAGGCACCGTCTCGCTTCACGCGAGCGTGCAGTGCCAGATGCTTCTTGAGTGCTGCAATGGTCGTGTTGGCCTGGTACTCCTCCCAGAAGCCCACTGCGGCGTTCATCACTAACAGGACCAGGATGATGACAAAGTCAGCCCAGTGTCGTATCACCAGGGAGAGGATGGCAGCTATCTCAATCATCCAGGGAATAGGCCCCCAGAAGGAGGCGAACAGACGCAGGAAAGGGTTCACACGCTTTTCTGCGAGTTCATTGTACCCGTCGTGATCCAGTCGTTTTGTTGCTTCAGCAGCGCTCAAGCCATCCAGCGTTGCAGCAAGATGGGCTTGCAACTCAGTCAACGAGAGGGAGGTAATCGCTGCCTGTTTCGTAGAGGGTCTGGATTTCGCGTGTTGTGAGGGGCTGGTCATGGTCATCAGGGTCTCCTCTTTTTTTATGGACCTCATATGAGGGAACGAAAGACGCAAGCCCGCATCAGCAATACACTGGCAAAGAACGGCTTTGCGATACCTGATCCGTTCTCTGGTTCGTACCAGTTTGCTCGCAAGACGCTCCAAATCTCGATCACGAAGGTTTTTGCGTTAGCACACTTCCTCTATTATTTTACGTTCCATGCACGTTTCGTCTGTTTTGCTCACCAATTAGTAAATGTCTTTCTGAATAGATACCATTTTCGCTAGGATCTTAGGCTAACCTCAATGAGGCCACTTCCTCTCTCGTAATAGTACACGCGTCGAAGATACATAAAGATACATGAAGATAGGTTAGGAGAGAGACGCGAGAAGAGTGCATGCACTCCCTTCGTGCTGCGACAGGAAGCGCCTGCTCGGCACGCGCTGATCCATCAAGAGGAACGAGAGCACGGAGTGGATGATCCTTCTCTTCTTTCAGCATCAGGTTCTGTTCACGTACAAGCAGGACCGGTATGGTGGTGCTCTGTTGAGCGATTTTCTCAGTGATGCTCTATGGTCACGGCCCTGATTGTGACTGCTTTGTGATGTGAATCGGGACTCCATCTGTGATGCCTTGAGGTACACTAGAGAGAGCAATCAAATACGGTATGTAGGTGGTCGGGGAAAGCAATGGATGGTAATCAAAGAATATTTATGGAAAAAGGAGAAACATATGCAAGAACAGGCGAAGTTGCAACATATTCCAGTTAAGGTCTACCGCACAGACGAGCGCTTGATGATCGCAGCTCCGATGGCGGGAATGGAACCAGAGAACATTCTGGTCGAAGTCACCAGCGACGGTTGCCTCATCCTCCATGGAGACCAACGTGCTGTGTTGAAGGAGGTCAAAGAGGTCAAAGAGGCTAAAGAGCTACTGATCGATGAATGGAGCGTGGGCGTCTATCACCGTGAGATCACCCTCCCAGTGTCGGTCAATGCCACCTGTGCCAACATCGACTATGGCAATGGCGTGCTGGTGGTAGTCTTGCCCATCAACGAGCACACAGTTCCTGCCCGACTGACGCTTGAACGGATCACACCTACCCACGGAGAACATAGAGGCAATGCTGGTCACTTTGCGACCTGCGTTCAAACATGACCACACGAACGACGCTCCACTGGAGGAAACAACGATGAGGAAAAACCAGGGAACAGCAGCGCTCACAGAAAAGCAGAGCAGGCCAGGAGAAGGGAAGACGAGCCAGCAGGAAACGACGGGACTGCTGCCCCGCGTGGTCATTGTTGGGGCCGGATTTGGTGGACTCCAGGCGGCGCTGGCTTTGCGCAACGTCCCTGTCCAACTGACTGTGATAGACCGAAGCAACCATCACGTGTTCCAACCTCTACTGTACCAGGTCGCCACCGCAGCCTTGTCCCCGGCTGACATCTCTGCGCCCATTCGCAGTATTCTCAAGAAACAACATCAGACGTCGGTCATGCTGGCCGAGGTGACTAGCGTGGATACCCAGGGGCAGCGGGTGCTCATGCATGACCGCTCGGTGCCGTATGACTACCTGATTGTCGCCACCGGAGCGCGTCATAGCTACTTCGGGCATGATGCGTGGGAGCCATTCGCGCCAGGACTCAAATCCATCGATGATGCGACACTGATGCGGCGCAAGATCCTCCTCGCGTTTGAAGCTGCCGAGATCGAACCAGATCCAGAGAAACGCCAGGCGCTGTTGACGTTTGTGTTGGTGGGGGCTGGCGCAACCGGTGTGGAGATGGCAGGTGCAATTGCCGAACTAGCTCATCATGCCCTCGCCCACGATTTTCGCCATATCGATCCATCATGCACGCGTATTCTGCTCGTGGAGGCCGCTCCACGCATATTAACAGCGTTTCCTGTGTCCTTAGCACGCAAGGCTGAGCAAGCCCTCACGCGTCTGGGAGTGGAGGTCAGGACGAACGCCTCTGTCGAAGAGATTGATGCTGATGGTGTTATGATCGCTGGCTCGCGTCTCCTGACGAAGACGGTGATCTGGACTGCGGGTGTGACTGCCTCTCCCGCCGGTCGGTGGCTGGGCGCTGAGGTGGATCGCGCAGGGCGGGTCAAGGTTGCACGTGATCTCTCGCTCGCGGACCATCCGCAGGTATTTGTGCTTGGGGATACCGCGAGCGTGAGCCAGGATGGGAAACCCCTGCCAGGGGTTGCCCCAGTTGCGATGCAAGAGGGGCGCTATGTCGCGAAGATCATTGCTGATCGGGTGGCTGGGAAGGCGCATCTACAGCCATTTCGGTATCGCAACAAAGGGAACCTGGCGACTGTGGGACGCTCCTTTGGCATTGTCGAGATGGGGCATCTGCGCATCGCTGGCAGGCTTGCCTGGATGATCTGGCTCTTTGTCCACATCCTGTACTTGATCGGTTTCCGCAACCGCTTTCTGGTCCTGTTTCAGTGGGCCTGGGCGTATCTCACTTATCAACGCGGTGCACGGTTGATTACCTGTGACCCCACAACTGGTCTGCCCTCATCGCCTGAACCGGCCCCGATAAAGAGTACGGTGTGAACATCTTGTCACCTGAATGGATCGAGAGGAGATACATATGAGAGGAACATTGGCAGGAGAGAAGCTGGCGGAGCAGAAGCTCGCAGTCTTTGAGCAACTCCAACCCGAATTTGAGGCCTGTTTTCGCTTCGTGCAGGAAGTTCATGGGCAGCGGCGCTTCGCTACATTTCCCGTAGCTGAGACGGTCTTCTATCTGCATGCCCTCTGGGTCTGTGAACGCAAGGACCGCCTCCTGAGTATCTATAAGAACATTGTACGGTATGAGGGTCAGCATTGTCTCTCCCTCTTACAGCGTTGGCAAGAGGGAGAGACCCAGGCAGTGGTCGCCTTCCTCCAACGCAAATTGGATATTCTGCCTTTTGCTGATCTCATGCACCAGATGCAGGAGGCGAAAACCGCACGCCATGCCGGTGATGGTCTGCTGCGGCGTCTCGTGCATGGTCGCCTGATCTTACTCAATCGGGGGATGAACCTGTTGCAGTCCTTCGACGGCATCTTTGCCCTGTCGGAGGATGACCTGCTGCGAGAAGTGCAGGTCGCTTGCGCACACTATGGACATACTCCCGGCCAGATCGAGCAGCAACTGGCCGAGGTGGAAGACCCGCTCGCTTCCTATGCACCGCATAAACTCCTGGCACAACGGAATATGTTGGTGATGAATATCCTGGGGATCAACGTCATGACGTTACCCACCGATCTGCCAGGCGAGCGTTCGTGGAAGGTGGCTGCAGCAACGGAACCCCTCGGCCCCTTTGCTGAATCCGTGATTCGAGGCTATCGGGACTTGGCGTCCCCTTTACACAATAACCTCAAGTGGTGCCGCTTCATTGATCGTCCTGAGCACAGTGATGGCTCCTTGGTCTAGCTTTGGGCACCTTATGTGTGCGTGGTGTGAGGTGCTTGAGGAGTGGAGAGGTCACAACGTATGGCGTCACGACAAACGTCGAAGAGGAGCAATATGGCTGCCAGGCCAACGTCAAACTGGGCCGTGACTTCACCATCGATGATCTGTTTGCCGAGGGTTTTGATGCATCTGACCATATCTGAGCAAGAAAGGAAGGCAGTTATGCAAAACCACCATCGAACCAGTGTCTCTAATGTGCTTGTCATTGGATCAGGTGGCGCTGGGTTACGCGCCGCTATTGCAGCTTACATGGCGGGGTGCGAGGTCACGATTGTTGGCAAACGGCAACGCAAGGATGCGCACACCGTCCTTGCCGCTGGTGGGATCAATGCCGCACTGGGCACGGTTGATCCTGAGGATAGCTGGGAACAACACTTCGCCGACACAATGGTCGAAGGATATTTCCTCTCTCACCCTCGAACTGCGGAGATTTTGGCCCGTGAGGCACCGGCTGCGATCCTTGAGCTTGCTGCGTGGGGCTGCCCATTTGCCCGGACGCCAACTGGTGAACTGGATCAGCGTTTTTTCGGAGCGCACACCTATCGTCGTACCTGCTATGTCGGTGACTATATCGGGCGAGCGATGCTGTACACACTGGCTGACAAGGTGGCTGCATTAGGTATTCCCATGCATGAGCAGCAATATGTATCGCGCTTACTGGTCCGTGATAGCCTCTGTTTTGGCGCTTTAGCCTTTGACCTTACCTCCGGCCAGCGCACGGTCTATGAGGCCGACGCGGTTATCCTCGCCACGGGAGGGCATACGCGCCTCTGGCGGAGAAGCTCTTCACGGCGTGATGAAAATACCGGTGACGGCATGTACTTGGCGCTCCACGCCGGGTGCTCCCTGGCTGATATGGAGTTGGTGCAATTCCACCCCACAGGCATGGTCTGGCCAGAAGAGATGGCAGGGACACTTGTCACTGAAGCGGTGCGTGGAGAAGGCGGTCGCTTGTACAATAGCCAGGGTGAGCGGTTTATGCAGCGCTACGATCCTGAACGCATGGAACTCTCCACGCGTGACCGCGTCGCTCTGGCCAATTATACCGAGATCATCGCAGGACGCGGTGGTCCTCATGGTGGAGTTTTCCTGGATATCAGCCATCGCAGCAAAGCCGATATCCTGGAGAAGATCCCTCGCATGTATCGCCAATTCATGGAGACAGAGATGCTGGATATTTCCCGCCAGCAGATGGAAGTTGCGCCAACCGCCCACTATACGATGGGCGGAGTGATAGTTGAGCCGGAGACGCAGGCGACTGCGGTTGAAGGACTCTATGCCGTAGGGGAGGTTACCAGTGGACTGCATGGTGCGAACCGTCTTGGAGGGAATTCCCTGTCTGAGACCGTCGTCTTTGGCAAGAGGGTAGGGGAAGCTGCGGCTGCCTACTCGCGGTCGCGCGAGACGCAGGAACGCTCAAGGAGCACGGTCGCTGCCGCCCATGATGATCTCAATGCGTTGCTTTCCACCGGAGATGAATTAGCACGACCGCTCCAACGTGCGTTGCGAGATGCTATGTGGGAATACTGTGGCGTGGTACGCAGCGAAGAGCGTCTGCGCCAGGGTCTTGCAAAAGTGGCAGAGGTACAAGACGCGACAGCCAGGGTTGACGTACGCCCAAGCGCAGAAGGCTATCAAGACCTTGCCCAAGCGCTTGATCTGCGCTCATCGCTGCTCGCAGCTGAGGTCACGATACGGGGCGCGATTGAGCGCCGCGAGAGTCGAGGAGCGCACCAACGTTCTGATTATCCTCAGCTTGATCCTGCGCTCCAGGTCACTCTTGTCGCCACGCTGACTGCGGGTACGCTCCTGTTTTCCCAGAGGGCTATCCCTGAGATACCCGCTTCCTTGCACAAGTGGGTCAACGAAACCAGGACAACTTCCATGAAGGGTCGGTTGCTTGAATGACAGTAGGAAAAGCTGCATTGATTGAACGCAATGACATTGCTTTTTTCTGAAATGTTTCTGCTAGACTAACGAGTCATAGGTATCCATGACGAGGCTTTCCTGATCGATTATGCCATACAAGTGTGTCAGGATAAACTTCCCATAGTCGCTGGTGTTGCGATGCGCGTCAGTTGCATCAATATCTGTAATCTCATGATAGACGAAGAAACGACGCGACTCTGTCCGCGAACGATACGCGCGGCAGACGTTGACACCTGGTTCTGGTTTGGCTGGGTTCGTATGCTCTCGCAGAATGGTCATCGCTTTCTTCTCACTCCCTGGATTGACTAGAAACGTGACGGTAAAACAGATCATCGCTTTCTCCTTCTTCTGTCTGAATGTGTGTGTCTCTCATCGGTACACTGCCCTTGTGCGCGTGTCCGATGGAAACCATCTGGATGAACAGGTGAACCCCTGCCCACAGAACAGGTATCCCGTCCCTACGGATTTTCTAACACAGGTACAGCATATATACGATAAAAAGGCAGGTTCTTTTGCTCCAACCAGTGGAGCGGGGCGAGCAGCATCTTTGGTAACGGCAGCGTCGAGACTTTCACCTGTTCCAATGCTACCGCTGCCTCCTCGTCTCGTCCCAGCAAAGCACAAGCCAGACTCTTCCAGAAGGAGGCCGCTCTCAGCCCTGGATTCTGTCGTAGCACCTGCTCACACGCCGCCAGGGCTTCCTCAAAATGCTCGCGCAACAACAGGGCAACTCCCTGGCAGAGTGCTGCCGCAGGCTGCTGCCGATCAAGCGCTGCCAACGCCTCCAGGCGTGCTAGGAGATCCGGTCGATCTGGCAAGGATTTCTCCTGGCACAGATCCATCCATACGAGGAGCAGACCGCCGTAGATATCGTTAGGGGCGAGTTGCTGGCTGCGGAGCAAATCGCCCCTGGCCTGCTCGATCTGCCCTATTTCCAGGCACACATGCCCTCGGCCAGCATACGCCCAGGCGTTGTTCGGCTCCAGGTCAAGCGCCTGGTCAAAACTCTGGATCGCTTGTTGCGCCTCATCGAGGACACAACAGGCCATGCCTCGCAGTACATGCGCCTGTGCGTTGGTAGGATCGAGTCGGATCGCCCGGTCAAAGTCTCCTCTTCCCGGACGGTACGCCATGTCTTCCCAGTAAACGAGGCGGCGCAGGATCTGGGCTCCCTCAAGCTGAGGATCGAGCATATATGCATGGTCGAAGTCGGCGATGGCCTGCTGGTATTTTTGACATTTCCAGGAGGCGATGCCACGATGGGCATAGGCGAACGCCGTCCTGGCATCCAATGCCAACGCCCGGTCGAAGTCCGCGATAGCTTGCTCATCGTTGTTGCGGGCGCTGAAGGCGATTCCTCGCAGGAGGTACGCCCAGACGTACAGGGGATCAAGCGCCAGTGCTCGGTCAAAGTTCGCGATGGCCTGCACGTAATCGTGGCGGACGCTAAAGGCCATCCCTTGCTTGCCGTAGATCCGTGCCAGCAGTGGCGCTGAAAATGTGTGAGCGTGGCACGCCACTGCTAAGAGATCCCTTGTTGCGGTTAGCACTTCCTGACTCGCCAGATCCCTCTCAATATACTGGAGAAGCAGTTGAGCCGTCTGTCTGGCGGCGGCTGAGGCTAAGAGAGCAGGGTGTTCATCAGGAACGTCCTGGGAGAGTGCGTGCAGGACTGCGACGAGTTCCTGCTCGTGCCTTGCTTCGTGAACGATCTCCATCACCTGCTCGATTGCGCTAGCATGGCTGGCTGCATCCGGCAAGGAGAATAACTGCGCGACCCGTGCCAAAGCCAGTTCCAGCCACTCGGCTAAACCGAAGACCCGCTTCCCCTCCACCGCTTGCATGCGCTCCATCTGTCGCCGGTAGTGATTCGCCAACGCTCTCCTGGCTGCCTGCTCCTCCTGTGGAGCATGCTGGAACAGTGCACGTTGCATCACCTGTTGAGCTAGGTCGTGGTAGCGATGCCGTCCATCGAACGTGCTGTATTGCACAAAAGGCAGGTCAATCAGCCAGCGATAATGGCTGGTTCGCTCTGGCTCAGGGAGCGTGTGGAAAGCTGCCAGATCGTCTTGGGTAAATGGTCGAGAGAAAAGAGCTGCGTGCAGGACCAGTTGCTGTTTGTGGTGATCCTGCGCAGCTATCCAGTGCAGCAGGTTGGTCACGATATCTGCTGTCTCGTCGATCTGTCTCCCTTGATCGTTGGCCAACATACCCACGAAAAGTGGCAAGCCTCCGGACAGATGCCAGATCGTGGCGACAGGATCTGCTGCGGTTATCCCGTGCTCGGCCAGATACAGACGGGTTTCATCTTCCGTGAACGGTGCAAGCGGCATCGAATAGACCGGCTGACCATCCAGCAAGGAGCCATCGATAGGCTCACGTCCAGTCATGACCAGCAGCACCTGGTTGCTTATGGGGAGGCGCAGTACCGCCTGGAGTAGCCACGTCACGACTGAAGCCGTCGCTGGCGCACACGTGTCAAAGAAGAGGATGACCCGTCGCCCTGCCCGCTGAGAGGAGGCGGCGGTCAGCCAATTGAGATCATCGACAAACGCCTGGGTCAGGTCGTCGAGCGGATCGTGCAGGGATTCGGCCTCGCCCCCAACATGGGAAGCGGAGTATTGGCCCTCAAAAGACGCGTTCGCCTCTCTCGCCACGGTTTCATACAGTCCTCCTACAACCGACTCATCCATCCCCTTCGCTACTGTCAGGGCTGCCACCTCGCGCAAAAAAGCGGCTTGCGCGACCATTTGCTCATCATGTCGAGGCTGCAACGCCTGCTTATAGCGAACTGCCGCCTGCTCAAAGGCAGCAAGCGGAGCATCGGCCAGGCGTAACTCTGCGGCGCAACGTTTCATCAGGTCGGCAGGGGTACAGAACCGCTCATCCACCAGGGCGGTCAGACACGAATGGTTGAAGTCCGCAGTACGCGCCTCGTCTCGCAATCTGGCGAGCAGTGTTGTCTTGCCAACCCCAGCCGGACCCCACACCACAAGCACATTATACGTAGGGTCTGCGGATTGGAGCAGGTGCTCACGAAACAGGCGTAGTTCGCTGGCCCGACCAATAAAGTGGTCCCTGACCTCGCTTCCTGGGCGGCGCATGGTGAGACCTGTTTGCTTCACGAAAGGCATAGCTTGAACCTCACTGTGTACCAGATACTTTGCCCCAGGGCCTTGAGTTGTCCTAACGGATTGGTCATAATGCTCTTTTCTCTGGATAGCTCATCTCAGGAGTCACGAAGCAACAGATCATGGAGCACGATGGCATTGGCATGCTCGACATCATGTGTTGCAAATACCAAGGTCAGTGGTCCCTGCTTTGCCAGTTCGCGCAGTTGTGCCAGGGCTGCCTGCCCGGTCTCAGATGCTAACTCGGTCTCATAACGGCGACGAAACTCTGCGAATTTCTTCGGATCATGAGCATACCATTGGCGTAGTTCGGTGCTTGGTGCGATCTCCTTGAGCCAGAGATCGACATGCGCACGTTTCTTAGAGAACCCACGAGGCCAGAGCCGCTCTACCAGTACACGGGTGCCATCGCTCGGCTCTGGTTCGTCGTAGACGCGCTTCAAGGCTACTGTTACTCTGTGCGTGGTCATGGCGCTTTCTCCTTTCATCAGCGAAGATGGTCGTGTTTTAAACGCAGTGGCATCGTACCCAACGCTCTCTTCCTATAGGGAGTGTACTCCGAAAACCGTTGTCTTAGACACGATGCCCATCACAAAATAGTCACAATCACCATTGCCATCATGCCTCCACCTAACCATGTTACAACCAGTTGCGAGTCTTCCTCTGTTGCTGTATCACCACCTGAAGAGCAGCAGGAGAGCCATGATCGCGCCGCCAACCAGCAGTATTGGGACCGACAGCAAGGCAAGGCGCGTACTCATTGCCCGGTCGCGTGCAATCACGGCGAGAATGACAACATTCTCCACCAGCCCGACAAGTGTGGCGAAGTACATAGCAAGAGCAGCGGGACTCGCGTGAAGAGAGTGCATGCTGATATGCGTTCCTACCAGGATTGCAGAAGAAGCCGCGCTTGCCAGTGCGCCGACAACCACTATCGCCAGGAAGCCAATGGCTCCAAAGAAGCGTTGCCCCAGGCCGCTCAATACGGTTAATAAGAGAAACAAGAAACCAAAGCTCAAAACGTAACGTAGACCAAGCGGAGAGGTGATAGGCGCACGGTGAGGAGCTTGCTGCGGTTCTTTATGGGAACGAAGAAAGACGACTAAAGCAATGATGCCGGCAACCAGCATCATCGGCACCAGGACGATCAAGGTAGGGAAACTCTCCTGCAAACCAGCGGACCAGGAAAAGATGACCACTAGGGCAGCATTGCGGAAGATCATGGCGAGATCAGCCAGCAGGAAATGTGCTGGGATCGTTGGGGCTGTATCCGGAACCTGTTTGAGTTCCTGTCCTAATAAGACAGAGATAGCAGCGCTATTGACCAGTCCCCCCAGGATGGCGCTATAGCCCATTCCTCTCGTACCCAGTTGCCGCAGCAAGAGATAATTAACAAAATCTATCCCTGATACAAGCAAAACGGTGAGCCAGATGGCATGAGGATTGACGAGATGCCAGGGATCAATAAAGTGGTCAGGGAGCAAAGGATAGATGACCGCAGTGATAAAGGCCAGGAGGAGGGCACTCTGAATCTCAGCTTCGGTCAGTTTACTGATAAACGTGACGAGCTCGGTTTTCCACGAAAGGAGAGCGGTCAGCACAATGGCGGAAGTAAAGGCCAGAAAGAAGGCATTGGAACCAACCAGGATACCGATCACATTGGTCGTTGCTAATGCAAACGATGTGGTAACCTGCAAGGGGAGATCTTTGTGCAGAGCATAGACGTTGACAAGGACAATCAAGACCAGAACCACGCCAACTTCGATAAAGGCCAGCGTTGGCGAAACAAGCCAGGCTAAAGCACCGAGCAAGGCAGCGAAGGAAAAGCTTCTCGTACCGGCTTCTTTGTGCGCCCATTGACGTTCCAACCCAATCATTAAGCCGATTCCTGCTGAAGCCACGACTTTTTCAGCAAGAAGGAAGGGGACATCCATGATCGTTCTCCATCTCCTCAATACGCTCTAAAGGGTCATATGTTGCCACACACTCACCTCTCCAGTAGGATACCTTTCTTCGACAAATTTTCCAGTAGTAAATGAAAGTAGACAAATCCAGCATACGGTTGCCATGCCGATGTGGCGGCTTTAATGGTTGCATAGGTTGGTTTTTCCGCAAGATGGAAGAGACGTTGCAGATTATTTTGTGCTCCGACATCATCTCCTGGAAACATATCTATTCTTCCTAATCCTCTCAGCAAGACATATTCCGCTGTCCAACGGCCAACGCCTCGTATTGGCAAGAGGGAGGCGCTCGCCTCTTCATTGTTCATGCCTTCAAGCAGCGAAAAGTCCCTTTGTGCATGCACGAGCGCTGTTGCCAGTTCAGTCATAGCTCGTGCCTTCTGACTGCTCAATCCTAACGCTCTCAGGTTCTCTCCTGAAGTGGTTGCTATCTCTGCTGGTCTTGGAAACGCAGAACAAACCGTTTGGCCATCATCAAAGGTGATCCCATATGTTGCTGTTAACCGGTTCAGGAGCAACATTCCGACATCCAGCGTGATCTGCTGGCAGGCAAACGCATTGAGGAGAGCTTCAAACATATTGGGAAAACGCGGAGGCTTCACTCCCAGGAAGTGTTGAGCAAGCGCAGAGAGGGTCGGATCGCCCTTGGCCAGGGTATAAAATCCGGTGAGATCGATATCCAAGCCAAGCATACGCCGGAGTACCTCTCCCACCCGCGATGAGAGGCACTCAATCGGTGCGGCACTCATCACGTTGACCAGCAGTTCCGGCTTCGGTGCTTGTTGCGGTTGCGAGACCGCTACTTTGACAGGGACATCATCAATAAGTAGCACGCGCGTGTAATCTGTCCCATTCCACTGATCGATGCTATTGGTTGCTCTCCTCCGCAACGCCCACACAGTCAAATCTAAGCGAAAAGGAGCGATTGGTTGTAGAAGAAACGATTCTTGGATCATGAGCGTCCTTTCGTCTGTGTTGACAGAAGACACTAATAGGCGTTCTCGTACGCGTATACGTCACATCCTTCTTGTCTGTCTGCGTCGTGAAACAGAAGAAAGGCATGGTACGTATAGTACACGGTGAGATGGCAGTGTTGGGTTCCAGAAGTGCGCGTCTGAAAGAGGTGTCTGCTGCTGTGTTGTACGTCTTGTGCGCGAGATACAAGAGATTTTTCAGGTACCTCTCCTGCTGTATTATCAGCATAGCACGCCGGAAAAGAGAGTGTAAAATAGGCAGAGCAATCATAAAGCTGCCACAATCAGTTGTCATGAAAAATCCAGTAGAGCAGCGAGTGTTGCTTCTGAATGGAATAATCGAAGGAGGACGTTATGAAAGACGATTTCAACGTTGGAGATGATGTGGAATGGAACTCGGAAGCTGGCAGAGTAAGCGGCACAATCATCAAAAAGATTACGTCAGAAATCACTTTTAAGGGCTATACCGTGCATGCTTCAGAAGATGAACCACAATACTTGATTAAAAGTGGGAAGACAGACCATGAAGCAATGCATAAAGGCTCTGCACTCAAAAAGATCAAGAAGGACACACATCACCATGCCAGCACCCATGAAAAGAAATCCTGATATACTTGTGCTCCTGCATCGCGTTGGGAAGAGCGGAACAGGAGCGTATGTCTGGTGCTGGCGTTATCCCCCTACCGGCAAATCTAGTATCCGGTGAATTCCTCGGTGCGGATAGTGTCATCATCCACACCAGCTTCATTGAGTGTTTTGCGCATGGCAGCAACCAGGGTGGCAGGGCCAGTACTATAATAGATAGATGCTGTGAGATCGTCTATATAGCGCTCAAGCATCGCTTTCGTAATATAGCCTGTCTCGCCTGCCCATTTTTCGCGCGAGCTGTCCATTTTCGTCATCGTCGGCACAAACGTCACCTGAGGATTCTGTGCTGCAACCTGCCTCAACTCTTCCAAAAAGGCGGCGTCTTCTGGTCGGCGGTTGGCGTAGAAAAGCACGATGCGGCGCGGTACTGCCTTGTGGATGGCCTCAAGCAGGATACTGCGCACAACCGTAATCCCAATGCCGCCGGTAACAAAGACCGCAGGGATGGCAGCGTTATTATGCAGTGTAAATGAGCCATAGGGGGCATCCAACTTCAGCTGTGTTCCATATGGCAACTCTTTCAGGACGCGTTTAAACGCCGTATCACGCATGCGGGTCGCTATTTTCAGGTCTTGTTCATACGGCGCACTCGCCAGAGAAAATCCACGGATGTTGCCTTCTGGATCGGTTTCGGGGGGATCACTGAGCGTAAAGTCTGCAAACTGTCCTGCTTTATACAGAAAACCTGCTGGCTTTTCAAAATGAAACGCCATCGTTCCGTCCGCTACTTTCTCTCGTTCGGTCAGTTTCACCATGTGTATGGACATCTATTTTCTCACTTTCTCAGTATCAAATCTTGCTGATTACACTGTTTTTGGGACCGGGTTGTGCCAGCCCCCATCGTGTGTGATGATCTGGTCGGCCTCCGTTGGCCCCCAGGTGTTCGGGGCACCAGTGCGTCCGTATGGGCATCGGTCATGATGCCCCCTGCGTGTCAGGCTTTTCTAGGTGGCCGCCAAACTCGAAGCGCATCGCGGACAACAGCTTGTCGGCAAAATCGGCCTCACCACGCGAACTGAACCGTTGAAAGAGAGCAGCACTGAGTACTGGGGTCGGCACAGCTTCGTCGATGGCGGCGCTGAGCGTCCAGCGTCCCTCCCCTGAATCGGAAACCCGGCCCGTGAAATCGACGAGGTTGGGACTTTTCAGAAAGGCACTGGCAGTGAGGTCCAGTAGCCAGGAGGCAATGACGCTGCCGCGACGCCAGACCTCGGCGACATCGGTGAGATTGAAATCGTACTGGTAGTATTCTGGATTGCTGAGCGGTGTGGTTTCGGCATCGATACTCTGCTGCTGTTTCCCGGCGTTGGCATGGTGGAGGATGTTCAGCCCTTCGGCGTAGGCCGCCATCATGCCGTACTCGATGCCATTATGCACCATCTTGACGAAGTGACCGGCACCGTTTAGCCCGCAGTGCAGATAGCCTTTTTCAGCCGTGCCACCAACCTGCTCACGCCCAGGCGTACGCGGAGCCGCTTCAATGCCGGGGGCCAGGGCCGCAAAAATGGGATCAAGCCGCCGGACCTCGGCATCCTCACCGCCGATCATCAGGCAGTAGCCGCGTTCAGCTCCCCAGACGCCACCGCTTGTCCCAACATCAAGGTAGTGGATGCCGTGTGGTGCGAGCATGGCGGCGCGTCGGATATCATCATGGTAATGGGAGTTCCCACCGTCAATCACCACATCGCCGGGTGCAAGAAGTGGGATAAGACTCTCCAACGTCGCATCCACCGAGGCAGCAGGCACCATCATCCAGATACTCCGTGGCATCGAAAGCTGCTTTGTGAGGTCGGCCAGCGAGGTCGCGCCAGCAGTGATTGCTCCTTCTTTGAGAAGAGCCTCCACGGTTTCCACGTGACGAACGTAACCGACGATTGTATGCCCTCTTCCTATCAGCCGCTGTGCCATGTTGGCCCCCATGCGGCCCAGTCCGATCATTCCAAGTTCCATTGAGAACCCTCCTTCTGATAAAGAAACAAGATGCAAGAGTGGAGTTGCTGCAATCTCAACGATATATCGTATCACGACATATTCCGAAGCATAGCATACGATGTGCGAGGAAGGATATCCGATCAATCACAAAGCAATCACAATTCTGTGGAAAGATAATCTTACTTTTCCACTACGCAACCTCCGTTAGGGTGCTTCTTGCGTGGCCAGGAGATACCCGACTCCCGGTTCGGTGAGCAGATAGCGCGGATGGGTAGGGTCCGTTTCCAGCTTGTGCCGCAGCCGGTTGATGTTCACCTGGAGCATGTGGCTCTCACCAACATAGGCTGTCCCCCAAACCTGCTCTAACAACCGATCCTGGGTCACAACATGACCAGCGTGTTGGGCTAAAAGGGCCAGCAGGCGGTACTCAGTGGGAGTGAGCACGACCTTGCGATCAGCCAGCATCACCAGGCGCTGCGCAAAGTCAATCGTGAGTTCTTCCAGGGTTATAGGCATGCATACGGTTTGAGCCTGTTCGTCCGGGGGAAACTGTGTCCGCCGCAGCACGGCTCGCACACGAGCCAGCAACTCGTCCACGTTAAAGGGCTTGACGAGATAATCGTCCGCGCCCAGATCAAACCCGCGAATCTTATCCTGATCCTGTCCTTGTGCGGTGATCATGATGATGGGCACCGTGGAGAAGGTACGCACCTGATGGCAAACGGCGAAACCGCTCATCCTGGGCATGATGACATCGAGAAGTGCCAGGTCGAGCTTCCGCTGCTCAATCAGTTCAAGCGCCTGTTTGCCATTGCTTGCCCGCAAGGTTTCGTAGCCCTCCAACTCAAGATTGAGAGTGATTAATTCGAGGAGTTGGAGATCATCATCAGCAGTCAAGATGATTGGTTGCTTCTTTGGCATCATATGCTCTTCCTCTTCCCAGAAATGAGAAGTGTTCCTCTTACTTCAAGCAGGAAAGGGTCTGCCTCTTCCTTGTGTGGTGCTACTGACCTGCGACGAGTTCCCTGTCATTCCAGGAACGACACTTTCTGCTGCGTGATCGCGTGCTATAGGTATTATTATAGACAGAGAGATGGCCAGAGAGAAGCTTTGGAGTCACAATCACATCACAAATGGAGAGAAGAAGGCTCAAGCTGAAGTAAACCCGTCCTCCTTCACGATGGAGAGAAAGCAGGCGCATGAAGAGACAAAAAGAGAGACAAGAGGGGGAGTCTCACTTTCTCGCCGATCCTCTCATCCTGGTCGTCCTGGTGGTCGCACTAGGATGGGGAGCAGTTCCTGGTCTGGTTGCTGCACTGGCGGGCCTGCTTGTCGGTTCTGTCGCACGCGCGCGGGCGCTGGCTTTGGCTGCAGACCAGAAGGCGGAGCGGGCGCGACAGCGGGTCGAGGAACTGGTCGCCCAATTGGAGCGGGAACAGACCGCCTTGCGTGTAAGCGAAGAGCGGGCACGCATGATCTCGGAACTGACCGCAGACTATGCCTATGTCTATCGGTTACAGCCTGATGGCATGCTGGTGCACGAATGGACGATGTCTGCCTTCACCTGCATGAACCGCTCTGCTCCCAATGAACTGCATGCGTATGACTGGGAGTCCGCCGTCCTTCCCGATGATCGTCCCCTGGTGGCAGCACGCGTTGCGGCTGTGCGTGCCGGCAACCCGGATGTGCGAGAATGGCGTGTGCTCACCGAGAGCGGTGAGGTGCGCTGGCTGCGTGATTACTGCCGCCCCATCATCGATCAGGAGTGCGGCAGGCCGATCCGCATCTATGGAGCGGCACAGGATATCACCGAGCGCAAAGAGACCGACCAACAGAAAGACGACTTCATCTGTATCGCCGCGCATGAACTGCGTACTCCCATTGCCCTCGTGCGAGGCTTCGCGCAAACGCTGCTGGTTCAGACCGCACGTGGCAAAGGACCACCACTCGCCGCGTGGCAGGAGAAGGCGCTTACGGGTCTCGATCTGGCGACGCAGCGTCTGAGCGCCTTCACCGATGATTTGCTCGATATGGCACGCCTCCAGGCAGGGCAGTTGGAATTGCGCTGGGAACCGACCGATCTAGTAGCGTTAGCGCAGCGCGTCGTCACCTGGCAGCAGTTGACGACCGAGCACCACACCCTCACGCTGGTGCCAGTGGTGGAGCGTCTTGTGATGCAAGTAGACCCTCGGCGCATGGAACAGGTGCTGAACAACCTTGTCAGCAACGCCATCAAGTACAGCCCAGACGGAGGAGCTATTGAGGTGACTATCCGCGTGGATGCCGGGACGCCTACGGCGTTGCTGGCAGTGCGCGATCATGGCATCGGTATCCCGGTGCGACAGCAAGCCCATATTTTCAGTCGCTTTGTCCAGGCGGACAATGCTCGCACGTCTGGGATCGCTGGTACTGGCTTAGGACTCTACCTCTGTCGCGAACTGGTCGAGCGGCACCAGGGGCAGATCTGGCTCGACTCAGATGAAGGACAGGGATCGACGTTCTTCGTAGCGCTCCCGCTCGCATGCCCTGCGCTGCAACCTGCATTGACCTGATGCTCTTTTTCTTGGCCTGCGAAACGTTTGAGCTTTCTCGAAGGGAGAGATGCGATGGGCAAAAGCTCGCAGCATCGTACACCGAGCAAGCAGAGAGTAATTGACCCACAATGTCTTCTTTCCAGCGGATTGTGATTGGTTTGTGATTGCCCTAGCCGCATACTCCACAGATGACAGAGTATACTCGAAAGAGGTCGCAATGCGGCATACTATTGAGGTAAAAATCGGCATTCGCTCATTGCAACAGCACGTCAGTGCGGCTCTCAACGGATAGGTGAGCGACAGGAGGACAGCGTATGGCCATGCATCTTGTTATTGCATCGCTCGGATTTCCCTGGTGGGCCAACCTTGCCCACTATATTAACCTGCTCTTTATCGGCCTCGTGATTCGCAGTGGTTTGCAGATTGCGGGGGCCCATCCCAGGCTGTACTGGAATGATGGCTGTAACCCGGACACCGCGTGGCTGTCGTTCACTCGCAAGAAAGTGCCGATGGGCAAACTGTATACCGCGATGGACGATGAAGTGCTCGTCTCACCCGTGTTGGGGCTTCCCGGAGGAGACAATCTCGGCCTTGGTCGCCATTGGCACTTCTTCTCAATTATCTTTTGGGTATTGAATGGAGTCGTGTATGTCGTCTTGCTCTTTGTCACTGGTGAGTGGGTCAGCCTGATTCCCACCTCCTGGGATATCTTCCCACGGGCCTGGCATACTCTACTGATCTACCTGAGTTTGCATATCCCGCCAGCGAGCGACTTTCGACCCTTTGACCCGTTGCAGCAACTGACCTACGCGGGAGTTATTTTTCTCCTGGCACCGTTCATGCTCCTTACCGGAGCCGCCCTGTCACCAGCGATTGCGGCCCGCTTTCCCTGGTATATCAAGCTTTTTGGGGGAAGACAAGCTGCACGTAGCCTGCATTTTCTGAGTATGGTTTTGTTCGTCCTCTTTATTATCATGCATACAGCACTGATCCTGCTGGTGCATTTCCAGGACAACATTCGCAACATCGTGCTTGGCAGCACCAGCGCAAACCTGGGGATGGCTATCGCGATTGCCGTGTTTGCCTTGATCGTCGTCGCTGTGATCTATGTCTGGGCACAATGGCAGACGCTACGCAACCGCCGAGGGATGCAGCACGCACTCGGCGTTCTGGTTGATCCCGTGCGCAGAGCGCTCCTGCATCAAACGGTCTCGAAGCAACTCTACAAGCAATCCGATATCTCGCCATACTTCTGGGTCAATGGTTATCCACCAGATACCGAGGAGTATCAGGAACTTGCCGAGCACAGCTTTGTCAACTGGCGGCTTGAGGTAGGTGGCCTAGTGACGAGTCCGCTCTGTCTTTCGCTGGCAGATTTGCGGATGCTGCCAAAGCAGACGCAGATCACCAAGCATATCTGCATCCAGGGCTGGTCTGGCGTGGCCGAATGGGGAGGCGTATCCTTAACAGAGATTCTCTCGCGCTGTGAACCGCAACCTGAAGCAAAGTACGTGATCTTCACTTCCTATCAGCATGGGAAGCGGTCCTACCCGCCTGGGGACAAGGCATCACAAGAGCGACCTTTCTACGAGGCACTGGATATGGGGATGGCAAAGCATCCACAGACCATCCTGGCCTATGAAATGAATGGCTCGCCACTGCCTATTCCTCATGGCGCTCCCCTGCGTTTGCGGGTGGAGACCCAGCTCGGCTACAAGATGGTGAAGTATTTGCGCTCGATTGAGTTTGTCGCGGATTACACGCACATTGGAGAAGGACAGGGCGGTTTCCGTGAGGATGTGCAATATTATGGTACAAGCGCCGAGATCTAATGGTGAGGTGACATTGACCACTGCTGAGGCGAAGAAGTGGCCTGTTTTCCAGCAGAGTCTCTCATGATATAAGGAGCAATACGGTGTCACATTTTTCTTTTTTCGAGTCGGATCGGGCGCAGCCAGAATCAGCGCTCTCTGGCGAGGGATGAGCGCCCAGCAGGGTGAAAGGAGTGTTACTGATGTTAAATCGGAGCGACATGATAAACTCATCATATATCGTGCTACTCCGATGGAAAGTCAGCACACTCCGATGGAAAGCCAGCATTTACTTCAATGGAAAAACAAAAAGCCTCCGATGGAAAATTACTCCTCACTATTATCGACAGCGCAAAACTACCTCAGAATGATCTTTCTTGCACACATGGCGGAAAGCATTTGGTGGGACTCGGTATAGTGAGAGTGAATAGTGACTCTATTCAAATATGCGCAACACGTACAGAGCTAAGCGAGGTGGCCAGTGTGGTTAGCCTCCCGTAAAAGAGACGTGTTGGAGTCCCTAACAGAGGCGTCTTATGCCTCTGCGTGATACTTGGAAGGAGTAAAAATACTCTCATGGCAGCAACTTCAACTGAAAAAAGTACGCCTGTTGTTGGTAAGGACGAACTGATCCATCAGATCGCCGCCAAGGCCGGTATGAATCTTAAAGAGACAAGCAAGATTATTGATGCATTCACCGAGGTTGTACGCGAAGATGTGTCCAAAGGTCAGGAAGTGCGTCTAATGGGTTTTGGTACCTGGAATCTGCGCAATGTCGCATCGCGCCGCGTCAAATCCATTCGCGGGGGCAACCAGATCACCATTCCAGCTCGTAAGCGTGTTGGCTTCTCAGTGGGCGCGGTGCTCTCACAAGCCGCTCAGCCCCACAAGGCCAAGGCCACCAGCACTGTCGGTGCAACTGCAACGACGGCAAGGCCCAATGCGCTTTCGAAAGAGGCCCATAAGCGATAATCTGTGGCAATTGAAATATGACCGCCTGCCACACAGGGAAGAAGAGAGCCTCTCGTTCTCCTGGCTGGCGGCCATATCTCAAGCAACAACAGTTTCTACGGTCTATTGTCAATGGTTTTGTGGAAGCCCCTGGAGCAAAGTGTCTGGACTCAGATGCATAGAAAACCAGGGGTCTCTTTTTGCGTTACCTCATTGCTCATGATCTCTCATTGCCCATGCGCTGAAAGATATGTAGCGGCATCCTGGCGTTCCTGTGGCGTGGGTGCGCGAAAGCTTCCCTGATCGTTGATAAAGATAATCCAGGAAGACTGGAAGAAGACCAGCATATCAGGCTTATGATCCCCATTCACGTCGGCAAACTCCAGCGTCACTGGGGTCTTGTCTGCGTCGGGACCGAAAAGCTGCGGGCCAAGGTAAATGCGTGCGTGCGTGCCATCACCGCCGGGAAACTCGATGATTTCAAGGTGCCCATGCAGATTGGTTGCCAAAAAGTGACTGGGGTTGTTCACTGCATCGTTATGCCCCACTACGGCGTCCATCTGATAGGTACGGGGATAACTATAGTGTATATCATTCATGGTATCGTTCAACCAGTTCAGGCCCGCGCTCAATAGCGTCCAGAGCACCAACGTGGCTAGCATTCCCAGACCCAGTACAAGCAGTGGATGTGCCCGCCAACCAGTCCTACGTCGCGCTGGGGGCTGTGTAGTCGTTCTGGGTGTGGGATTGCTCTGCCCGCTTCGTGTGGGAACATTGGGTGTACGTTGCGGATTGGACTTGGGTACAACATCTCCTCGTTGCCACTCGTGGACCCGTTCGTCGTCAGCGGATTTAGGATGGGTACGCGAAGCACGCTGCACAACGGGGTGCGTCGCGGTGGTCACAATACTCTGTTTGGGTGCACCAGCAAGTGGCCGATGGCGCAAGGTGCTACGTGGTGACTGTGTGTCGTTTGCTTCTAATACTGGCATGTGCGGCACTCCTTTTGTATAATAACAACATCCAATTGTTGAAATACCAGCAGCACTTGAGCTTGTATCAGTGACACGTACAAAAATCTCTGGTTTCATGGTACATACGTTCCATTCATAAGATCAGTCGAATAAAACGTATTCTACCATTGTTTTATTGAAATCAATAGCTTTGAGAAGTTGGTATAGCCAGAAAAGGCCATAACAGGCAGCAGAAGCAGCCTATTACGCTGGCAAACCACATGAAAAGCGAGGAATCCTGGGATTTTTCGTAGGTGAACGTCTGCGTTGTGACCTTCTTAGTATAGCATACGCAGGCGTCCATTTGCTAGGGGACTACAAGAAATCTTTGCGTTCCAACACAGCTTGCAGGTCCGCTGGTAGGGGAGATTCGAATGTAAGCGGCGTGGCAGTGATTGGGTGCGCAAATTGCAACTGCGAGGCATGTAAGAATTGGCGTTTGAGGCTCGAACCACGGATCACGTTCCCGGAACCATAGGTTGGATCGCCGACGACGGGATGGCCGATAGCCTTAAGGTGCACACGAATCTGATGGGTGCGCCCGGTTTCAAGTTGGATACGCAGTAAGGTATGGCGGGCAAAACGCTCTAGCACGCGAAAATGGGTACGGGCTTCACGACTGCCGATTGCAGTAATTGTCATTTGCTGGCGGTGGCGCGGATCACGGCCAATGGGCGCGTCGATGCTGCCCTGATCGAGCGAAATCACGCCTTCCACTAGGGCGGTATAGTGTTTGATTACCTCGTGGCGCTGTATCTGCCCGACCAGCGCGGCCTGAGCACGCACGTTTTTCGCGACGATAATCAAGCCAGAGGTATCGCGATCCAGACGGTGTACAATGCCAGGACGATGATCTGTGTCGGACGTTTGCAACTCAGGATAGTAGGCCAGCAGAGCATTGACTAGCGTATCTTCGGAGTGGCCCGGCGCGGGATGCACGACCATACCAGGCGCTTTATTAATCACGAGCATATCCGCGTCCTCATAGACAATATCCAGCGGCAAGGCTCGTGGCTTGACCCGGTTTATGGGTGCAGCGGACGTTGTGGTCACGATCAGCACCTCATCGCCAGTGCGTAGGGCATAGCTTGGCTTGCTAGAGCGTTCGTTTACCTGGATTGCGCCTTCGCTAATTAACTGCTGAATATGTGTACGTGACAGTTCTGTCAGCCGACTTGTCAGATAGCGATCTAGACGCTGACCCACTTCTGTTGGTTCAATGGCGAGTGGCTGGCCGAGTAAGGATGTCAGTTCAGGGTTGTGCATCTTGTTCCTGTCCACGAGTTGATAATAGCTCGTCTTGTGTGGTTGATTTGGTCTCGATTGGTTGATTGGGTGCCTCAACTTTGCCGCGTGCGCCACTAAACAGCAGCGTCACAAACAGCAGAGCCACGCCAACGGAGATTGCAGCATCGGCAATATTAAAAATGGCAAAACTAAAGTTGGCCTGCGGGATCTGAAACCAGATAAAATCTACCACCGAACCATGCAGAAATCTATCCAATAGATTCCCGGCTGCTCCGCCAATAATCAAGCCAAAAATAAGCTTATAGAGGAGTGGCCCGGAATTGAGCATACGCACGTAGAGATATGCAATGATCGCAACTGCGAGCGTAATCAGCACAATCAGTATGGGACCATTCGTATTGAACATACTGAACGCGGCCCCACTGTTGGTAATATAGTAAAGCATGAGATACTGCCCAATCAGTGAAATCCTTGGGCCAATTTCTGGTGGTCCCAGATGGCTTACCACAAGGGATTTGGTCCACTGGTCGATCACAATGGTAATAATGGCAGTCAATAATGCAAAAGCATCATAGATACGAGCACGCCTGGCTATCACGCTATTCTCCTGGTCGCGCAAAGTGAACCCCCGATTTCAGTCGTGAGGAAGAAACTGCGCGGCTTCTTTCTTAGTGGTACGTACGTGGCTCTATTCTACGCTATATTCTCCAGATTTGAAAGGCGTATAGCAGGTTTGGGTCTAATAAAAGGCTCGCGGCGTGCCATAGACCTCTTCGCGGCTGAGATTGATTTGTTCTAGGCGCTCCTCACACGGCACACAGCGATCTGCCCAGGGAATCACCTCCAGGCGTCGCACCGGGATCGGTTTCGCACAGTGTGGACATACCCCATACGTGCCCTCTGCCAGCCGCGTGAGTGCACGGTCCACCAGCGTGAGCAAGGATTGTTGGTTGACCATCAAAGACTGCTCATCCTGAATTTCCGAGAAATCGGTGGCGATATCCCCTAAGTCTCGCGGCCCTTCGTTCGCCTCGATAGACGAGACGAGCGTCGGATGGGCCTCGGTTAACCCAACCATGCTCTGCTCTAACTCGGCCTTTTTCGTTTCCAAACGGCTTTTCTGTTTTCCTAGATCCAGTTTTGGCTGTTTCTGATCGATATTCATACAAACATATCCTTTCTCACTCCATGCGAACGCCTATGTATGGAAATGGGAGAACTTTTTGGCATCCAAATACTCACCCATTTTGCACGTAGACTTGAAAAAACTTCTGTGAGGTATACACGAATGACACAGGGGTTACGCCTCATACTCTGGCTGAGAAAAAGGATGCGGACGTGAATGAGGAGAAGACCCGACAATAACAATGCAAACGATATGAGCATAGGGATGTTGGATAGGTTTGCGCAGTTCTTTGGAGCTACAATCTAAGGCGTTCTCTTCCACCATAATCATAGCACAATTGTCAACCCTGCATATCGTTGTGCTGAAGGATGGTCGCATCGAGGACGAAGGCAAGCTGGAAGTGTTGTTGGAACGCTGTGAGGAGATGCGTAGATTGTGGCATGGGGAGAAATAATCAAGGATGGTGGTATTGGACGAATAAAGCATCCAACACCACCATTCTCAAACTACACAGTTCTAGCTCACAATTTCATAATCGAGGGCAAAAACGGTTTCCCCATCGCCACCACAACTCCCACTGCCAAGCAACCCGCTCAAAGCGCCCGTTGCAGAACCAGGCACGACAGTTACAGTATCCTTGACAGCACCCCCCTCGTATGTGCCGTTGTGTTGGAGTACGAAGTTGCCTGAATGCTCACCCAGGCGACCTGTCATCTGCTCGTAGCCAATAAAGTACGCAATGTTATTGCTGGAATAGCACATCAAATAGGCTATACTCCCCTCACCTTCAAAATCTCCGTGATATGTGTAAACCACATCGGCGCGTGTGTGTTTAGGTTGACCCTCGATCTCACTATAGGGTTTTTCATCCCAACTCTTTACCTCGAAGCTGCCTGTTGCGTGTGTCTTCATATTTTTTCTCCCTAGCAATTCTTGTGTTCCGACTACGAGTGTATTCACGGCTTGATACTCTGTATGATAGCATGGAACGGCCTAAATCTATTGTAAAAACGCGACATTCTTGGAATTTTTGTGCTATCATAGGGAATGTATTATCCAGCTATGCAGAGGCAAAAATGATTACATCCAATGTCGGGGAACCCAGAGGTATCTTGAATCCCACCACAGGGAAAACAAAGTTCCATCTTTCACTGCACGCGCCAGTAGCGGATCTCCATGCCTTTATCGAGCATTATTGGATTGTCAGTTGGGATCTACGCGGCCAGGAACCCTACCTTTCGGAGACGCTTCCCCATCCTTGTGTCCATCTGGTGATTGAGCAAGACCAATCCCGCATTGTGGGCGTCATGAGAGGTAAGTTTTCCCAACTCCTGACTGATACAGGCCGAGTTTTTGGCGCGAAATTTCGACCTGGCGCTTTTTATCCTTTTGCAAAAACGCCAGTTTCCCTGTTCACTGATACCTCAACGCAGCTCTGCGAGGTCTTTGGTACAGAAAGCACCACGCTAGAAAAGATGCTGCTTTCGCAAGACAACGAAGAGGCAATGGTCAAACTGATGGAGGATTTCCTGCGTGCAAGGTTGCCAGAGGAAGATGAAAATGTAGGGGTCATTCGCCAGATTGTCGATCAGATCATCGCAGACCGCGAGATCACCAAAGTAGACAGTCTGGTGAGCCAGCTCAACATTACGAAACGAACGCTGCAACGGCTCTTTAGCCAATATGTCGGTGTCAGTCCAAAGTGGGTTATTCAGCGTTATCGACTCCACGAAGTCGCCGAAAGAGTAGCTAGCGGCGAAGTCATCGATTGGCCGAAGCTGGCCCTGGAACTTGGCTATTTCGATCAGGCACACTTTATCAAAGACTTCAAAACCATCGTTGGGAAAGCTCCAGCAACATATGCTAGGCAAAGTGATTTGGATTGTTTCTAGCGCCGTGTTGCCTGTACTCGCTGGAACGTTTATAATAAGACTGGTACTCTATCACATTGCGACCTCTCTCTTTTACATCACGAGGCCAGCAGATAGAGCAGGAGAAGTATGAGCCAGAAATCCGATAAAAAGCAACCAGATTTCGATGAAGAGGAGTACAGTGATATGGAACTCCTGGAGATACTCGAAAGTGTCCGCGAAGATATGGAAGAACTGGGAGTGACCACGCTGCAAGAGGTGATTGCCCGCATTCAGGAACTGCATAAGCGGCTGGATGACAAGTAGCCATTCCGTCCCTTTATGGAAGGGTTGATGGGTGTACGTGTGGAAAATCGATTTTCCACACGTACACCCATCAACCCTTCTTATGGAATTACGCGCCACCTAGATAGGCTTGACGAACCAGATCGTTGGTCAGCAGATTGGGAGCGGTATCGCTGAGCACGACTTTGCCGGTTTGCAACACATAGCCACGGTCAGCCATGCTAAGTGCCATTGAAGCGTTTTGCTCGACCAGTAGCACCGTCACACCCTCGTCGCGCACGCGTTTGATGGTCTCGAAGACCGTTTCTACCAGGATTGGCGAAAGGCCCATTGATGGCTCATCCATACAGATCATGCGAGGACGGGACATCAGTGCGCGGCCCATAGCCAGCATCTGCTGTTCACCACCGGACATAGTGCCCGCGAACTGCTTGAGACGCTCTTTGAGGCGCGGGAAAACCTGGCAAACATGCTCTAGGTCGTGCTTAATCTCCGCCCGATTGTTACGCGTAAAAGCTCCCATCTCCAGGTTCTCTAAGACGCTCATACGCGGAAAAATGCGGCGTGCTTCGGGAACCAGGGCCATGCCCATGCGCACAATATCGCCGGGTAGAGACTTCTCGATACTTCTTCCATCAAATGTGACGGTCCCTTTTTTGGGGTGCATTAGGCCAAAGATGATCTTCATGGTCGTTGTCTTGCCCGCTGCATTGGCACCCAGCAAGCAGACGATCTCACCAGCGTTGACCTCTAGAGAGACAGAATGCAGCACCTGGCTGGGGCCATAATAGGCATCGACATCCTGGAGTTGCAATAGTGCTTCTGACATACTTGACCTCTCTCTCTACTCGCTCTGTTTCTTACTGGTACGTTCACTGGCCTCAACCATCGTCTCAAGCTGCCCATTGTCATCTGAAGATCCAGCTAGACTAGCCTCAAAAGCAGCAGCCGACTTACCCAGGTACGCCTCGATAACACGGGCGTCGCGGCGCACCTTTTCAGGCAAGCCTTCAGCGATCTTCCGCCCATAGTCGAGCACGATAATGCGGTCCGACATGCCCATTGTCACTGCGAGTTTATGCTCGATCAAGAGGATAGTCAGGCCCAGATCATCGCGCAAACGTTGGATATACCCCACAGCTTCCAGCGTTTCGTACTCATTCATGCCAGCAGTTGGTTCATCGAGCAGGAGCAGCTTGGGTTCCGCAGCTAGTGCCCGCGCAATTTCGACGCGACGTTTCTGGGCATAGGAAAGATTGATCACATACTCATCCTGACGCTCCACCAGTTCAGAGCCGAAAAAGCTTAGCAGTTCCAGCGAGCGTTGGCGGGCAGCTTCCTCTTCACGACGCACATACGGCGGGCGGAAGATTGCACCGATAATAGACGCCTTGAGCCGCGTATGACACCCAACCAGCACATTCTCTAAGACGGTCATATTATTAAACAGCCGAATATTCTGAAATGTGCGCGTAATCCCACGTTGCACGATCACGTCGGGACTCAGACCAGCCAGAGAACGGCCTTCCATCAGTACTTGACCAGAGGAGACGCGATAAATACCAGTAATCAGGTTAAAAATGGTCGTTTTGCCTGCACCATTCGGGCCGATCACACTGATAATTTCTCCTGGCATAATGCGCAAATCGACATCCTGCACAGCGGCCAAACCGCCGAAATGCTTGGTCACATTGCGCAACTCTAACAGAGGCATGTCAGTTTGCTCGGCGTTCTCTTCTTCCTGTTTAACACTCATAACACATCTCCTGTTGTTCTAGTGATCTTCGACATGAGTAGCTACTCAACCCGCACCTCTTCCTCAAAGGCTGGTTCAGCGAATGTAGCACCCAGCACATCAGCCCCCTCTAGCTCTTTGTCGGATTGGTGCAGTTCGCGTTTGCGGCGTGCGCTGGGGATCAAACCTTCTGGTCGGAAAATCATAATCACAATCAAGATGATCCCAAAGATCAGATTACGAATGTTCCCAAAGGAGAAATTTGGGAACATCGTCTGGATATGTGTATAGAAGGGATACAAGAAACTGGTGGGATCGCCACCCATGCCATCCAGTCCCCTCAGCACTAACACGTTGAGAGCATAAACGACCAGCGCTCCTACAACCACGCCGGGAATGCTGCCCAGACCACCCAAGACGACCATAGACAGAAAGAGGACTGAGTCGTTAAAACTAAAGTTTGAAGAGGCGACTGTACTCAGCTTCGCCGAGAAATACGCCCCCGCAATCCCTGAGAAGAAGGCTCCTGCCCCGAAGGCGAACAACTTTGTCTTAACCAAATTGATGCCGGAAGAAGCAGCCGCAATTTCATCCTCGCGGATCGCAACCCAGGCCCGGCCAAGACGAGAGTCACGCAGGCGCACATTGGCAAAGAGCACCACGGCAATGAGGAAGAGCATCAGGTAGTAGTAGGGTATCGGCGTTGAGACGCTCCACTGCACCCCGAAAAAGGCGGGTGAGTAGATTCCGGTTATACCATTGGTCCCTCCCGTATACTTATCCATATTGCGTGCGACAATCGGGATAATCTCGCCAAAGCCCAGCGTCACAATTGCCAGATAATCACCTCGTAAGCGCAAGGTTGGGGCACCTAACAGCACTCCCCAGAGAGCCGCAATCAGAGCCGCTGCCAGCAACATTGGCCAGAAGAGCCAGGGCCAAACAGCCGGACTAAATGCCAGCCCCGTGAGGACTGTCAACTGGTTTGAGCCGACCAGCGCCCAGGCATACGCGCCAAAGACGAAGAAAGCGACATAGCCGAGATCCAACAAACCCGCGAAGCCCACCACGATATTGAGGCCCAATGCCAGAATAACGTAGCGCCCAGCATCCCCATACGTTGCGAGACGGCCAGCAGTTCCCCCACCAAACAGGAAAGGGTCCAGCATGGGATAGAGGATCAGGAAGGCCAGCAGTAAAATCAGGTAAAAGTTGAGGGCACCACTACTACGTAAGGGAAGATCGTTAGGAACGAGTTCGTGCGCCTCTTTCTGTGCCCGTGTCGTGGAAAATCCCGCAGATGCTCCCGATTTGCCAATGTTCTTGCCATTCTGAGCACTCTGCCCATTCCCGTTCTTTTCATCGGCCTTCAGGGTATGGTGCAAAGCTACTACCCCCCCTAGACGGCCCAGAAAATACCCTGCAACTGGTAGCAGCAACGTGCGCAACACATTCCACGTTAAAAGGAAGGTGCTCACAGATCCAGCATATTGACCTGCAAAATAATAGCTGAGATCGATCACTAAAGAAATGATGGCAAACGTCGTACCAAACCAGAAACCGCCAGCAGTTGCACGACTCATTAACTGTGCTTGCTGCTCATTATTCAAGCATCTGTGGCGTATCAGTGGGGAGACCGCTACTGCTGGCCGAAACTTACGCCAGAGCCAGAGGGCCAGAAAATACGGCAGCCAGGCTACCACCGAAAACGATAAGCCCACAAAGAGATCGCCTGTCAGAGTGATGAAGAGTACAGGCACAGCAGTGAAAACCAGCATGCTGATCCAGAGTGCAAGGGGATTCTGCTTCCCGCTATCAGCAGCTACAGCGTAACCTGCCAGGGCCGTTAGCCCTGCATAGAGTAGCACGAGGAAAAGAGAGGCTCCAATCAGTGTGGAAACATCATAGTGCGAATTGAGAGCACTTGTGGGTAGGAAAAAACCGATCAGGATTTTGTTGACCGCAACTTCACCGTTCCAGATAAAGGTAAAGGTCAGGAGCGGGACCAACAGGGCAATGATCCATTTCACCAATAGCAAACGTGTGTTGCGTACAGATGGCAGCAGCGTGCTCGATATCAAGGTAGCCATAGTTGCATTACCTCGTCAAAAGAGTTCAGGGAAGGTATCCCTGGCAGGATTTTGCCGCAAGCGGCGTCAAAAAGCGGACACATCACGGATTAGACCTTATCTGAGATACGCTGACCTAGTAATCCAGTAGGTCGGAAAACTAGGATCAGAATCAGCACGACAAATATAGCAGCCTCTTGCCATGCGACACCTCCATGTGGCAAGCCAAATGGAATATCTCTATCGGGGATATAGGTGACGAAGGCGCGAATCAGGCCAATTACTATGCCACCGATCATCGCTCCTACTATGTTCCCGATGCCTCCTAAGACCGCCGCCGTGAAGGCAATCAGCCCCAGTTCAAAGCCAATATTGAAGATTGTTACGCCGCCCTCAGACGACAACATAAAGATGAAGGCAGCAGCACCTGCTAGACCAGCGCCAATGAAAAAGGTAGTTGCAATTATGCGATCAACATTCACCCCCATCAGTGCAGCAGCCTCACGGTCTTGTGACACTGCACGCATAGCCCGTCCGATGCGTGTACTCGTTACCAACCATTGTAAACCAACCATCATGACTAGGGCCACCACAATTACCAAGATATCGATATTGGTGATATCCAAACCCTGGCAACCCAGTGCAGCACTGTTCGGCCCAATACAGTAATGAACTCTGGTAATCACATCAGGAGCGGTGATATCGGCTGGTCCTATAATGAATTTACCAATATCTTCCAAAACCAACGAGACACCAATCGCCGAAATGAGTGGTGCCAAGCGTGGTGCATTGCGTAAAGGACGATAGGCAATACGCTCCATCAGCACTCCCACTACCGCACAAATGAGCATCGCCGCCAAACCAGTCACCACCAGCATCCCTATTAGAGGCAACCCTGACAAATGAGAAGCCTCCGTGACATGAAATACCCCCTTCAACATACCCAAGACAACAAGGGTTCCGATCATGAAAATATCACCATGAGCAAAATTAATCAGTTCAATGATGCCATAGACCATGGTGTAGCCAAGCGAGATCAGGGAATAGATCGAGCCGATCACCAGCCCTGCCACCAGAAGTTGTAAAAAGAGTGCCATAAATATGCACCTCTCTTTCATGAACCAGATACTTGAGTGAATACGCTTTACTCAGCAAGAAAAAAGGGGGCTGGACGCGCAGCAGTCTATCTATCATACATAGTCTGCTGCGCATCAGGAAACCTGAATGAAGCATCTTCTGGCAGAGAGGAAACCTCCCTCCCTCAAAGTTGCGTTTATTGCAGGGTGACGACGCCCTTCGATAACAGATCAGGCTTGCCAGCGACAATTGCAACCTGGTAGATGGTGAAGACCTTGTTTGTGGTATCACCATTGGCATCAAAGGTAGTGTGACCGGTCACACCATCATAGCTGGTCTGCTTCAGGGCACTGATTACAGCCAAACGGAAAGCATTGCCACCAGCAGTATCGTTGCCATCCGTCGCCGCATGAGTCGTGCCGAGAGCAGTTTTGATCGCCTGGATCAAAACGTTCATGGAGTCGAAAGCCTGTGCGCTATAGGGACCCAGCGCACCATACTTGGCGGTGTAATCCTTCACAAACTGCGCTGCCTGAGGGATCTTGGAGGCATCCGGAGCAGCAACGGTCACATAGAACTGACCACCGTTGTCGGTAATCTGCTTATAGAAGTCCGTGCTACCAGTCATGCCATCGCCACCAGCGTACACTGCCGTTTTGAGTCCAGCGATCTGCGACATCTGCTTTTGAATGACCTGACCACCTGTGGAGTAATTACCGCCGAAGTAGACCGCGTCGGGTTTCTGCGCAGCCGCCGTCGTCAGCAGATTGGTGTAGTCGGTTGTGTTCGCGACACTGTGGCTCTTGCCGTCGATAATGGTTCCGCCGAGCTTCGTCCATTCCAACACGAAGTACTTGGCAAGGCCCGATCCGTAGGTCTCAGTATCGTCGATAACGTACGCTGTTTTGAGGTGTAGCGTGTTATACATGTAGTCCGCCATGGCTGGACCCTGGTGGTCATCGGTCGCTGCCAGACGGAAATAGGTGATATTATGCCCAGGGTGAAGTGATGCTGCAATGTCGCTTGTTCCAGTACAACCAACATCTGCACCCGACTTGGTGAGGCAGGGGTTTGTGTTGGCTGGGCTAATCAGCGCGATATTGTCTTGGCTAGCAATCGGCATCTCTGCTGTGGCGACACTACTGTTGAGCGGACCGACAATTCCGGCCACCTGGGGATCACCCACCAAGGCCTGGATGTTCGCTGCGCCTGTGGGGCCGTCGTGCGTGCCAGAAGCACCCACATCGTCCTTTTTGACAAACTGCAACGTCACGTTCGGGATCGTTTTCTTGGCGTTGGCCTGATCCACCGCCAGAATTGCACCATTCATGGTAGAAGTACCGATGTCGATGTCGCCACCACTGACCGGCAGTTCAGTTGCTACCTTGATAACCGTATTAGTGGGAGTAGTAGTGGTACCTGTGCCTGTACCACACGCCGCAAGCGTGCCCATGAGCAGGGTCAAACCCATAGCCAGGGCAAAAAAACGTGGCATACGCTTTGTCATGTAACGAGCCTCCTTCAAGAATACCGAAATAAAAAACCCAATATAGGGAAGGCTTAGAGGGAGATTTTGTTCTCTCTCTTTGGTGAGATAACATCACCTCTATACGATTATATACGCTGGGAACTCACCAAACCTCACAACTGCGTTGTTAGGAATAGTGTGGTCTCCATCTTATTCTACAATACATAGCGTTCTGAAAAAAGCAAAGGCTCTTTAAGCGGGGTGCTGCTTGCTCTAAAGAGACATGAAACGGATGTGGTAAAAAATGTACCACGTAAAGAAAGTGCTAAATGAAGATTGAGTATCCTCATGTGGGGGCTACTATAGCATGCGAATTTACTGGTGTCAAATGTTTGATCCATCGGGTTTCTGGGGCTTCGGCAACGTCTCTTTTGTCTCTATCAGAAACAAGCGTTTTGTGTCCATAATGAAAGGAAAACAAACTCATTTGATAGCGTCTCTCAGGTTGCGTTTGTGTTACCATGAATGCAGAAGCGAAACGCCATTTTATTGGGATCACCCAATAGGTCAGAAAGGAAGCGGAGGATGTCAAACGAACTAGGCCCGTTGCAAGAGCCACTAGAAGTCGATATGCTTGCGGCCTCGCTACGAGCCGACGCAACTGATCTCAAAGCGTTCATGGAAGCTCTAGCTAACAAAATAGCAGGAGCGTTACCCGATTCAACGGTGGTCACGCGCCAAAACAAGCTTTTTTCTAAAGAGCATCCTGTTAGAGAGGTTGTCGTTACTCTGGGAGATTACCAGTATCGTATTTCGTACGAGCCGCCAAAACCTCTGCTGACGCTGCGTGCAAAAGTTGTACGCGGTATCGTGCTCAAAACCGAGCAATTGCGCATGGATCAGTGGATTGTTGCATTGGCTGGTGATCTGGCCCAGGAGGCGGCGCAAAGTGCACAGGCACACGCCGCCCTTGAACGCTTTCTTTTGTAGGAACGGAGGTTGTCATGCCTTTTTGGAAACGCTCCTCACCAGAGGAGAAAGAACAACGCCTCCAGCAACAGCAGGAGGCCGAGGCAAGTCGCCAGGCGCTGGAGGCTGGAGGTTTGCCGCTCAAAGCACAAAAACGTCTGCGCGAAGAGATGGAGGCTGGTCACACACTCTTCACCAGTGACCTGAGCGCCAGTGAACTCTTGCTCGCCCGCCAGTTAGGCTACCAGCCCTTGAGCCAAATCATGGGTAGTTCGATCTATCAAGTCGGTTGGCAGTACACGCGCCAGTATGGTTGGGGCACGCAGAGTTCTGAAATGGGTACAATCTCACAGGCGCACCAACACGCTGCCTCGCTGGCGTTGAACAGACTGGAACAAGAGGCCAAACTGGTGGGCGCACATGGGGTTATTGGCGTGCGCTTCACACGTCGCAGCTATGAGTGGGGCAACAACCTGCTCGAATATACTGCGATTGGTACAGCTATCAAGCTCCCCAATACTCCGCTGACGGGACGCCCATTTCTCAGCGATCTCTCTGGACAGGAATTCTGGACGCTGCTCCAGGCCGGCTACTATCCAGCCGGGGTGGTCACTGGCTACTGCTCGTACTATGTCGCGTTGGGGAGCAACCTGACGCAGCAGATTCAGGGTTGGTGGACCGGTGGCTCCAATCAGGAGATCGTCCCGTTCACACAGGGTTTGTATAATGCGCGTCACCTGGCGATGACACGGGCGAGCGATATGGCGCGTAAACAGCAGGCGTTGGGCATTGTTGGTATGCATATCGAGAACAACCGTCAGGTGCAGGAATATGAAACTGACAATCCGCAACGCAAATATATGGATCTCTATGTGCACTTTGCGGTTCTGGGCACTGCCATTATTACCGTGAAAAAGGATCATATCATTCCCACTCCCAAGATAACGCTGACCATGACCGATCTGCGTCCAGGGCAATACGGGCAAAACACGGAGCTAAGCTTTACATAACAATCAACACCCTCTCTAGATATTGAAATTAAGGAGTATCTATCATGTCACAGCAGAACCCTTCACAGCCAAACGATTTACCCGTCCATGCTCGCGAGCGCCTGACCAGCATGCGCCAAGACGCCACCCATCGCGGCCTCTTTACCAGCGACCTGAGCGTCAATGAGTTTCTGCTGGTGCGTGAGGCTGGTTTCGATCCTGTCGGCTTGGTTGTTGGCAGTTCGATTTACCACATTGGCTATCAACGTGCGAACTGGACCCAGAACCAGGAGATGGTCGTGCTGACCCAGGCGATGTACCACGCTCGTGAACTGGCGATGACACGTATGGAGGAAGAGGCGGACGCGCTGGGAGCCGATGGTATTGTCGGTGTACGACTCGAAGTCACCCGTCACGAATGGGGCGAATCGCTGGCTGAGTTTGTCGCGATTGGCACTGCGATTCGTTCACGCGATGGCAAAAATTATCGCAACGCGCACAACATGCCCTTTACCTCAGACCTGTCCGGGCAAGATTTCTGGACGCTCTTGCGGGCGGGTTATCGGCCAGTAGGCATGGTCATGGGGAACTGCGTCTATCATGTCTCGCGTCAGGGGATCGGCCAGTGGTTCGGTCAGATGGGACGCAACGTTGAAATGACCAACTATACCCAGGCACTCTACGACGCTCGCGAACTGTCCATGGAACGCATGCAAACTGAGGCAGTGAGCCTGAAAGCTGAGGGCATCGTCGGCGCACAGATCGTCGAGCGTAGCCACGGCTGGGGTTCGCATATTATCGAATTCTTTGCGGTTGGTACAGCTGTGATTAGCATTTCAGCCGATCATGAGATTCCAGCACCTTCGCTCTCCCTGCTGCTC
>JBDTBU010000249.1:0-15395 GCA_039923935.1 Ktedonobacteraceae bacterium
TCAATGGCTCTGTCGTCGTTACCTTCGGCTCCTACATCAACGCATTCTCAAACCCAGCCAACGGGTGTGCTCCGCAAGGCTTCTCGGTGAACGTGCGTAACCTGTACACAGGCGTCAAGACGGCGGGAGCCTGCAACAACAAAATCCTCGAAAGTGTCTCTACTAACGGCGGCGCGAGTTTCAATGGAGATATCACCGACCCGACGACAATGACGGTTGTGAGCGCCGCACCTGGTCAGCAACACACTGATCAGTGGTGGCAGTGGGCAGCTTTCACAAAGGATGGGAAGCTTGCAGTCTCTTACTACGACCGCCAGTATGGTAATGATGAGACGAGCGGGTCCTTCGACTTCAGCCTTTCGGGCTCCAGTGATCTCCAACATTTTGCCGGACGCAGGGTGACATCTAGTTCCATGCCGCTTCCCACACAATTCCCCGACGATCAGGGCAATGGCACGTTTCTCGGCGACTACACGGGCCTTCTCGTTGTGGGCAACGATGCACACCCAATCTGGACGGACACACGTAGCTCGGATCTAGCCCTTTGTCCGGGTACGGGTGTCGTTGGGGTAGCCCCCCAGGTCTGCACATTTTCTGCGGTACCGAATGGTCCGCTAGCGAACGACCAGAACATCTTTACAACATCAGTAGATGTACCTACGCCATAAGACGATGGCAATTCACAAGAGCAGATGAGAGAGGCATCTTTGGAAAAAGGGAATTCTTCAAAGATGTCTCTCGGTCAGCCCTCAAGGTTGTTGAAGCGGGCACAACAACTCAACCTTTATCCTCCCAATGGCCTAGGTAGTGAGTGGGTCATATGAGCATGCTGGCATAACGTGCGTTCTGGCCGTTCAACCAAGGCCAGGAAAGGCGTATCCCTCTCCAAAAACAGGCTCTGAGAAGATGGTAGCATTCTCAATGGTACCACTACCAGCACATTGCTTGCAGCGAAATTGGCATTCTGAGGCATCATAGCCGCCGTAAAAACCAGTTCCCGACTCGTCAGACGTACGCGTTCCATATGCGTGTAGGTCGTGAAGAAGGCGTGGCCCAGCAGGTGCAGGAACCTTTCAAACGCCGAGCCGTCAAAGGCTAGCGCGTGTTTCCGCACGAAATTCTTCATGCTACCGGTTGCTACAACGTTGCTGTTATCACCCTCAGTGTAGGCCACGACGAAATTGTCGCCGTAGACCTCAACACCCACTTCTGACATTGTTATCGACATATTATCCAATATTAAGGGCTATGCGGCATGCGAGCAACTATATCCATTAAAGCTCTTAGGTCGTTTTGTGCATGTACAGATGCTAGTATCTTTTCTGTTTCGTAGGAAATCAACGCTGCTATTATATTTCGCTCTGATATATCTAAATGAGACGCAATACTCTTCAATAAAGATGTTTCTTTTCCCTCCAGAACACTTTGAAAGAGAAGAGGGTATCTTTCTCTTAACACATCAGCCAAACGATGAATCTTTTCCTTGTCTTCAGTAGGAAACTCTTTCATGTTTTTCTCCTCGAATGAGTTGATACATCTTTTGTAATGAATAATCTGTAAAGCCAAGTATAGCTCGCTAATTGATGAAAATGAATCATACGCATTCTTCCCCTCCTCTCGTTTGGTAACGGTTTATTTCCTTTCTTCCATCTGTTTACGCAAACTTAAAGGCCGCATATCCGTCCAGACTTCTTTGATATACGCGAGACATTCACTTTTAGGACCTTCCTTCCCTGCGTCTCGCCAACCAAGAGGGTTTTCACGGTGAACTGCCCAAACAGAATATTGCTCTTCGTGATTGAGTACCACTTTATAGATGGTCGTATCTTCCGACTCGTCCCTTGTCATATGAGAATAGCTCCTTTGGTTCCCCTGTTACTACAGATTACCCACAAAGAAATGTTGTTCGATAACCTCTCAAAAAGACAGTCTTTCTGCGTATTTCGTTTTCTGATTTCTGCCTATGCTTTGCCAATTTCTTTGCTTCTTCTTATTTATACCCTTCATTTATCAATTTTGTCCATCCCCTTGAGAGGGGACTTAGATAGTTATAGAAAAATCAGCGATTTCTGCTTAAAAGACCTTGCCTCTCCAGTGTCATGTAAATAAAGCTCTATGGAATAAACTCCCCTTTCTAGGGCATGACAAACTCCTTCTTTCTTATGTAAACTCCTTAATAAGATTACTATGCCGTGCAAGAGAAGACACTTGATGAGAATTGCTATGCAACAGTGGTACATAAAAAGGTGGTCCCTATGTGGCAATCCTATCTCCAACCAACCAGTCTCGCAGAAACGCTTGATCTGCTACAAGAGAACACAGGGCAGGCAAAGATTATTGCCGGTGGTACCGATGTGCTGATCGCGTTGCAGCGTGGTGTATGGCCAACCACAACCCTGATTGATATTAGTGCTTTGCATCAACTGAAGTATGTATCGTACGCAAACGGTTATCTCTCTCTTGGGGCGCTTGCCACCCATAATGATCTGATCGCCTCCCCAGAGAGTACAGACTACGTTTTACCGTTAGTACAAGCTTGTCAAGCAGTGGGAGCACCTCAGATACGTACCCGTGCGACTATAGCTGGGAATATCATCACTGCCTCTCCTGCCAACGACACCATCACACCATTGCTAGCGTTGGGCGCGGAAGTGGTTCTGATCAGCAAGACAGGTGAGCGAGTCGTGCCATTGCACGAGTTTTATCTTGGGGTAAGGCGCACTGTACTCAAACCTACCGAGTTACTGCGCGAGATTCGTGTTCCTCTTCTCCAGACCAATCAGAGAGGGATGTTTCTCAAACTTGGACTGAGACGGGCTCAGGCCATTTCGGTGATCAACGTCGCCTTTGTATTGACGTTTACTGGCGATGTCGTCAACAAGGCACGTATCGCTATGGGAAGTCTGGCACCAACCGTTGTACAAGCCAGTACTGCTGAAGGATATCTCATAGGAAAACAACTGACAGAAGAGGTGTGTGCCAGAGCTGGCCAACTCGCTCACGAGGATGTTTCGCCTATAAGTGATGTGCGTGGTTCTGCTGACTATCGGCGCACTGCCTTAATGAACCTCGTCGCCTATGGTTTGCGGCAAATTGCCTCTGGTAGCCATGCTGAGGGTTGTAGAGAGCGTCCAGTTTTACTTGAAACCGGAGAGTGTGCACGAGTACCGCTACCGTTTACAGATGGTATCAAGACATGTATTAACGGCAAAAACTATCGATTTGTTGATGCACAACAGAAGACATTGCTACATATGTTGCGCGAAGATGCCAACTTGACAGGTACCAAAGAGGGATGTGCCGAAGGTGAGTGTGGTGCCTGTACCGTTTGGCTGAATGGACAAGCTGTCATGTCCTGCTTGGTTCCTGCTCCACAGGCCCATGGCGCGACGATTACCACGATTGAAGGACTGGCTCAGCAAGGCCCCAGGCATGGGACCGGTCTGCATGTGTTGCAACAGGCTTTTATTGATTATGCTGCTGTCCAATGTGGCTATTGTACTCCTGGCATGTTAATGGCAGGAGTGAAGCTTTTACAAGAACATCCTCATCCTGATATTGAACAGATACAGGTTGCCCTCAGTGGCAACCTATGCCGTTGCACAGGCTATCGCAAAATTCTCGAAGCTGTGTTACATGTAGGAGACTCACTATGAAGAGAATGATTGGCGCATCGTTGCCACGCCCCGATGCTCTTGCCAAGGTGACGGGAGCTGCTTGTTACCCGGCTGATCTGATACAACCGGGGATGTTACACCTCCAGGTTGTCTTTGCCCACCGCCCACATGCTCGCATTCTCTCAATTGATACGCAGGCAGCTCTGCGACAGCCTGCCGTCGTCGCAGTTTTCACTGCGGAGGATATTCCCTTTAATGCTTTCGGTCTCATTGAAGAAGATCAACCTATCCTCTGCGGAGATGTCGTGCGTTTCGAGGGTGATAAAGTTGCACTGGTGGTAGCGGAAAGCAAAGCAGCGGCGCTAGCGGGTGCGCAACAGGTGAAAGTTGTGTATGAGGATCTACCGGTTATCTCCTGCCCTCGTGTTGCTTTGGAAGCCAATGCTCCACTGGTACACGAACAGCTTGGGAGCAATCTACTCTTACATATACCTGTGCGCCGGGGAGACAGTGCGCTTGCATTCAGCAAAGCCGAGGTGATTCTTGAAGAGAGCTTTACGACCTCTTGGCAAGAACATGCCTATCTTCAACCAGAAGCGGGGATTGCCTATCTTGATGCAGAGGGGAGGATTGTGATCGAAACGGCAGGCCAATGGTTGCACGAGGATCGTCGGCAGATCGCACGTATGTTACAGATTCCGGAAGAGCAGATTATTATGCGTTATGCTGCCATTGGAGGCGCTTTTGGTGGCCGCGAAGATCTCTCAATTCAGCACCTTCTGGCGCTGGCTACCTGGAAACTGCGACGCTCAACTGCCCTTGTCTGGAGTCGCGAGGAGTCGATTCTTGGGCACCATAAGCGGCATCCCATCAGCATCCATTGTCGTTGGGGTGCGCAAAAAGACGGTCGAGTTACAGCTGTCGAGGCTGAAATTCTCGCCGATGGAGGTGCCTATGCCTCGACCAGCACGGAAGTACTTAAAGTAGCCACGCTGTTTGCTACGGGTTGCTATGAGGTTCCCAATATTACCGTGGATGGATACGTTGTCTATACTAATAATATTCCAGCGGGTGCTTTTCGCGGCTTTGGAGCGCCACAAGCACAGTTTGCGAGCGAGGTTATGCTGACTCGCCTAGCACATGCTTTGGGGATTGATCCCATCGAGATGCGACGGCGCAATATCTATCGCGAGGGGAGCATCGAGCCAACACAGCACCCGCTTCCTCCAGGGGTTAGTGCGCTGCCAGTCCTGGAGCGCTGTGTGGCGGAGGCTTACGAAAGCTTAGGTTATGGCAAGCTGCGTGCAAGCAAGGCACCTCACCTGCGCCGTGGTCTCGGCATTGCTTGCGGCATGAAAAATCTTGGATACTCGTTTGGCTATCCTGAGCAATCTACCGCGACTGTCGAACTTTTACGGGAAGCTGGTGGAGTGCGTGCAAATGTTCGTACCGGCGCAGCAGAGGTAGGCCAGGGAGCGCATCTCGTATTACGCCAGATCGCGGCTGAAGTGCTGGCCCTGCCTCTTGAGCAGATCACCCTCATTTCTGATGATAGCCACGCAGCTCCGAATGCTGGTAGTGCATCAGCTTCGAGGTTGACGCTGATGGCAGGGCGAGCGGTACAAGATGCGGCACTGGCAGCGCAGCAAAAATGGCGCTCCGCAGACAATGACTCTGTGCAAGCTACCGTTCAGTACCGCCCTCCTTCTACGACGCAACTCGACCCTATCACAGGCTCAGGGATACCAAACTATTGTTATGGCTACGCAGCACAAGCGATAGAAGTAGAGGTGAATATGCTCACCGGACAGGTGAGCGTATTGCGCATCGTTAGTGTCCACGACGTAGGCCAGGCTATCAATCCCCAGCAAGTAGAAGGACAAATCGAGGGTGGGCTTGCTCAAGCACTGGGATATGCGCTGCTCGAACATTTCCAGGTGCGGAATGGTCATATTCTCACACCCAACTTTAGCACGTACTTATTGCCGACTGTGCTAGATATGCCAACGGAGATTACGCCTATCATTCTGGAACTCGCCGATGTCAACGGGCCTTTCGGAGCGCGGGGTGTAGCAGAGATGCCACTTGTACCCTTTCTGCCAGCGCTCGCAAGCGCCATCCATGACGCAGTAGGAGTATGGATAACGCAACAACCCATCACGCCTGAAGTGGTGCTGCGTGCTTTATCCTCTGGCATAGGCCCATCGATGTTAGGTAGTAATTCAAAGAGGTAGGAATATATGTTTTACCAGGCAGTCATTTTTGATCTTTTCGGGACATTGGTCGATAATTACCCTCTACAAGAGACACACGCGATTTTGTCAGAGATTGCTCAGGTTCTTGATGTGTCACCACAAGAGTTTATTTTTCTCTGGACGATTGAAACATGGCATCAACGATCCTCCGGTGCTTTTCCATGCTTAGAAGCGAGCATGGAGCATATGTGTCAATTACTGCAAAGGCGGGTGATTCCTGGGTGTATACAGCGAGCGTGTCAGATATGGCTTGACTCTACTAGGCAGACGCTTATCCCTAGAGATAAGACGTTGGATATGTTACAAACATTACGCTTGTCAGGATATAAAATTGGCATCATGACGGATTGCTCACATGAAACCCCTTTCCACTGGCCGACTACTCCCTTCCCCTCTTGCGTTGATGCTACGGTTTTTTCTTGCCTTGCCGGTATGAAAAAACCGGATCTCAGGATGTATAACCTGACCTGCCAACACCTCTCTGTCCAGCCAGAGCGGTGTATCTATATTGGCGATGGCTGTGGTCATGAATTAACGGGAGCTGCAAGAGCAGGGATGTACCCTATCCATCTGCTTATTCCTTGGAAAGAATCCTCTGATAGCTTGCGCCCGGATGCCGAAGAATGGCAGGGAGCTACGCTTTCTTCTCTTGAACAGGTTCTTTCCTTCATAGAAAATTTAAATAGCGTTGTGATGGAGATTTGAATAGCAATGCCATTCAAATCTCCATCACAACGCTATTTAGTCAGTCACAAAGGTTACGTCAAGACAATACTGACGTATGGTCAACGTGTTGTCTTGACGTGTTGTAGTAATTCTCCTGTTTCTTCGGGATTGAATGGCCAGCCGGACTTCTCTAGGCAACCATAACAGAAATGAGCATGCAGTACATCAATATTTCTGCCATTATCAGATGTATATGCGGTTTTCTTTTGTAAAGATCGACTGAGACCCGCTAAGCTTAAGTAACCAAGGCTGTCCACTCCGAAATACGTTGCGATTTCCTGCATACTACGGCCAGAGGCGATGAGCTCGGCTTCCTGTGGAATATCAATCCCAAAATGGCATGGATAACGCAGAGGAGGAGCGCTCGAACGCAAATGAATTTCCTTGGCACCATTACGGCGCAGTGCGGCGACAAGATGCTTCATGGTTGTACCGCGTACTATTGAGTCGTCGATGACGATCAGGCGAGCCCCTGCAATAGCCGATTTCACCAACTTGAATTTTTGCTCTAAGGCTACTTGGCGCTGTTGCTGATCGGGCTTGATAAATGTACGGTCACTATACGGATTTTTTATGATAGCGTACCCATAGGGGATACCAATCTCTGCAGCGTATCCTAAAGCTGCCGGGATAGCTGTCTCAGGCACGGCAACTACGAGGTCGGCCTCGGCGGGGTGCTCCCTGGCTAACGCTCGCCCCATAGCCTCGCGTACTGAATAAACTGACCTTCCATGGAGTTGACTCGTGGCATCAGAGAAGTAAATGTGTTCAAATACGCAGAGTGATTGGCGCTGAGCTTGGAGCAGAATCTCTACATGTACTCCATCTTCGTCTATAGTCACAAACTCTCCTGGTTCGATGCTGCGTACAAAGGCTGCTCCAATGCGATCTAGAGCGCATGATTCAGAAGCAACGATCCAAGAATTGTTAAGGCGTCCCAGGCAAAGGGGGCGCATTCCCCAGGGGTCGCGCATCGCGTACAGTTTGCCCTCTGCTAAAATAGTTAGACTATAGGCTCCTCGCAGATGGGGAACAATAGAGATCATCCGTTCCCGTAAAGTAACTCCATGTGCAGAATGGAGCATCAGCGCGAGAACCTCACTATCTGTCATTGTGTGTAAAAGCTCAGGTGGGAGTTGCTTACGCAGATCGGCACTGTTTGCCAGGTTCCCATTATGTGCGAGAGCGATGACTTTGTGCTTGTCTTGATCAGCACCTACCACACAAGGCCCAGCATTCTCGATACAACTTGAGCCAGTAGTAGAGTAGCGGACATGGCCAATACCGCAATAGGTTACAGGCAATGTCGCTCCACCATCCGCAAAGACTTCGTGTACTTTGCCCATGCCAACAACATGGGCAATTTCCCCACTGCTCTTATAGACAGCAATACCAGCACTTTCTTGTCCTCGATGTTGTAATGCAGTAAGTGCAAGAATCAGGTATTGGACTATCTCAGTGCGCTGGTTGCACCACGGTGTATAGATACCAACGACGCCGCAAGCATCATGTAAGCGGTCCATGCTGTCATCTCCTGTAGTATTTTGTAATACTCGATTAGAGCTGCTTTACATGTGAAGAAGGAACTATCGCTTCACATGTAAAGCAGCCTCTTTTTTTTCTGCTACGTTTACCAGGGGGAGCACTGGAGTATCAGTTAGATGTCTCATCTCCAGTATAATCGACCCGACTATACTGATCACGAAACCCATCGCCAGACCGATGAGCAGACCGATCCTGCCAGTTCGGTGAGAGAGAAGCAATAATAGCTGTTGCATTTTTCAACTCCTTCTTTGTTGCATTTTTGTGTTTCAATCAGTTAGAATCGTTCTCTCTCCTCTACATGTTATATACTGGATTGTACTTTCTCGTCTAGTTGAGGTGTATTGTTTGCCGATTCTCTCTCAGCAGATTCCACCTCAACAAGCCGTATGCGTTTCCACAATGGGCGTAGAAAGGGTGGGGTCCACCAGTTAAGAGAGCCAAGCAGACGCATCATGGCAGGGACAAGCAACCCGCGTACAAACGTTGCATCCATCAGAACTGCTAGAGCCACGCCGACTCCGAGTTCCTGGATAAAGATGATGCGCGAGGTCGCAAATGCACCTATGACCACAGCCATAAGGAGAGCAGCACTGGTGATTAACCAGCCCATGCGCTGGAGACCTTGCGCGACTGCCTCTTGGTTATCGCCTAATAGATCGAAGTGCTCTTTAATGCGGCTGAGCAGGAACACCTCATAATCCATCGACAAACCAAAGGCAATGGCAAAAATGAGCACGGTAATCTGGATGTCGAGGCTGCCAATGGGCTGGAAGCCTAACAATTCGTGGAGATGCCCTTCCTGGAATACCCAGACCAGCGCTCCCAAGGTCGCCGTCAGCGAGAGCAGGTTGAGCACAATAGCTTTCAACGGCAGGATAATCGATCCTGTCATTAAGAAGAGCAGGATGAAGATCATCACCGCCATGACTGTCAGTGCGAGCGGAATAACGTTACTCATACTCGCGGTGAGATCCATCTGTTGTGCTGTGTTTCCGCCGACGAAAGCGGTCAGGCCAGCTGGAGCAGCAATAGTCCGCAACTGGCGCACAATATTTTCAGCAGTCGTTGAAAAGTCAGCCACGTTCGTAGCAATCGTCACTTCGCTGATGTTTCCCTGTGTGAGGAAAGCTGCCGCAGCCATAAGCTGGGGGTTCGCGGACGGATGCGCATAGAGTTGTTGGTAGTCTGCGAGCGTGAGACTGGGCTGGATGGTAACGAGGCTTTGTACCTGGTCTACCCCTTGAATGTTTTTTATTTGCTGGACGTAGGTATTCAGCTTGTCGAGATTCTCAGATGAAAGTGCATCTCCCTGCGTACGGACGGCAATGGTGATAGACGCATTGGTCTGATCTGGAAAGTCCTTTTGCAACTGGTCTACCAGAAGACGCGCCGAAGCACCTTGAGGCAAAGAACGTTGATCCGGTATCGAAAATGACGCACGTAGGAATGGGGAAGCAAGGGTAAGTAGGAAGGCAATGGTGACGACGAGAACTGGTATTGGATGTTTCATGACGCTATGTGCAAGCCAATACCAGAAACCACGCTGCTCCTCAAGGCGCGGTGAGCGACGCCGTTTAAACAGGCGTTGCAGAGAGAGGGCATTGACTCGACGCCCCAGTATAGCCAAGAAAATGGGCAGAAGAACCAGAGAAGTGAGCAGTGCCGCGACTGCAGCACAGACACATGCCAAGCCTATACTGCGTATGAGCGCTTCTGGGAATAATAAGAGTCCCAGTAGACTGGTAAAGACGGTCAATCCTGAAAAGAGCACCGTACGCCCCGCACTGGCCATTGTTCGTTGTAAAGCCCCTTGTACATCGTGCAGATCAGGTCGTAGCTCTTCACGGAAGCGTGTGAGCATGATAAGGGAGTAGTCTATAGCTAATCCCAATCCGATAAACGCGACCACTTCGACAGCGAAGTTGGAAATGTCTGTAAAGCTAGCCAGAACACGTAACAGAGCAAAAGAACCGAAAATGGCTACGATTCCTATCAGTAATGGGATAAAAGCCGCTATCACCCCATTAAAGATGATGAAAAGTAAGACCAAAAGAATAGGGAGTGAAATCTCTTCGGCATACACCAGATCTGTGCTGATCTGATTATCGAGTTGTAAACCTGCTACCGTAAGACCACCTTGCATGATGTGCAGCACAGAAGAAGTGATGAGCGGTTTAACGGCTACGTAATAATTCTCTTGCTGTATGGGCTGCCCCGACAAATGCAGCAGCACAATAGTGGACCGGCCATCATGTGAAATCAAATCAGTACTCTTTGTCGAGTAATAGGATGCTACTAACGCGACTCCTGGGTGCGTTGTAATCCTTTGCAGGATGTTTGTTACCTCTGCCTGAAAGGTGGGATCGGTAACTTGCAACGTATCGCTGCTCATCAACAAAATGAGATTGGCCGAACCTTTACTCAATTGTGTGTTGAAGATGGTCCTGGCCTGTTCAGATGCACTATTTGGGTCACCTACTGATAGAGATTTAAACGAACTGAAAACGCCAATGCTATATGTTGCTACAAGAGCAATCAGCAATAGCACGACGCAAATGGCAGTCCACCTCATCCGGTAGATAAACCTACCAAACCATTTCAGCATTTTCATTCCTTTCTATATAGAAATCGTGTGGAGAAGAAATCTTTGTAGAGATTTAGCATAGAAGATTTCTGAAAATTAGTCAATCTACACCAATGCACTTCTTCATTTCTTCTGCTTGATTGTTCTCGCTGCAGACGCCAGCAACGTGCTTCTTGCATCAGTTAGAGCATATCCGAAATACAATCTAGCATCTTCCCCTGTAGAGAGGATTTTTAGAGCGGGATATTCATCTTCTAGAGGGAAGACAGACGGTGTGATTTCAAGTACGCTTCCTAAAAGAACTATACGTAGGCTTGATTAGGAGAGAAAAGTATGTCACACCCTTCCCCAACCACGGCGAGTGAGAGCCGGGGTATGCACGAAACCACTGCTCCAAACAGGAGTATACTCACTGGTTTCTTCGCGCCGCTCAGGAAACGCAACTTTTGTCTGTTGGTAGGTGGCCAAGCTATTTCCACCATGGGAGATATGTTTTATGCAGTTGCATTACCCTGGTATATGCTGACAAGCGGGCAGGGTATCCAGGCATTGAGTGCTATGTTAACTGCCTATGGTATTCCCCGGATCGCCTGCCTGCTGTTGGGAGGAGTACTGAGTGACCGTTGGCATCCTCGGCGCGTTATGCTGCTATCAGATGTAGCGCGGGCGTTGCTGGTAGGCGTGTTGGTGGTGCTGGTGCTGTCGGGGCATCCGGCTTTTTGGCAGCTTTGCACCGTAGCGGCGCTCTTAGGAGGCTTTACCGGACTATTTACTCCTGCCTCTTTTGCTATCCTGCCTGAATTACTGCCAGATCAAGACCTACAATCGGGAAATGCGTTGAATTTTTCGGCTATTCAACTGGCTCTCTCTCTTAGCCCTGCTCTCGCCGGCCTCATCATCAGCCGCTTCGTGCCAAGTATAGCATTTGGGTTGGATGTCATCTCATTTGGCATATCTGCTCTGACATTGTTCATGATGCGCAAGCCCTTCCTCTCGTCAGAAGGAGGGTCTTTTGGAAAAGATACTGCAAGCATATCAGCAACACCGGTATCCACTGACGTGATTACAGATGAGGCACCTGTAGCAAAGCAAACACTTTGGCAATTCATGAAAAGTTCACGTTTGCTCCAGATAACCCTGCTCATCATTATAGTCATCAATGTGACCAACGGCGGTATGATGCAAGTTGCTCTACCAGTGCTGGCTAAAGACTCGTTTAGAGGGGGCGCAAGTGGTTTTGGTTTCATGCTCGCAGCCTTTGGATTTGGTGCCTTACTGGGGAGTATAGCAGCAGGCGGATTGTCCCAGATAAAGCATCGTTGTATGACGGCACTTCTACTCGCTCTGCTACAAATCGCTGTGTTTGCGGTGCTTCCGTTCACAGGCCAGATAGTGTGGGCGGTGCCAGTACTAGTGATAGCTGGAATAGCGAATGGCTTGGTAGATGTGCTCTTTTTTACGCTTCTCCAGCAATATGTCCCACGTTATCTTTTAGGAAGCGTGATGGCTGCTTTTCTGATGGCCAGCCTTGGGGTCTACCCTCTCTCCATTATCTTGGGTGGTTTTGTGACGCTCCAATTCGGCCCCATGCTCATGTTTCCACTCGGTCTAGTACTTGGGCTACCTGCCGTGATCTTTGGCTTATCACAGCGCGAACTTTGGGAGATATAGCTCGCAAGGGTCGCTTGATCGTTGACACGATACACTTTGTAATACCTGTTCATCAGGAGGGTATAATATGAACGAATATTTTTCTGGGCCGTTTGATCCTGATTCTCTTGTAGCAATGTTGCGGCAGAGAGCACATGCTCAACCCGACCAGCGCATCTTTACGTTTCTGGTTGATGGAGAAACCGAAGAGATTCATATCACCTACGCGGAATTGGATCGTTGGGCGCGGCGGATTGCAGCGCGGCTCCAGGATCTCAATGCTCGTGGGGAGCGGGTACTTCTACTATATCCAGCTGGTTTCGATTATATAGCAGCATTCTTTGGCTGCCTGTACGCGGGATCTGTCGCTGTGCCGATCTATCCTCCCAAACAGAATCGCAATATGAATCGTCTCTCAGCTATTCTGGCGGATGCACAACCAACGATAGCTTTGACTACTACGCACATTCTTTCGACGCTCCAACGTCGGTTTGTCGATCATCCAGAATTGCAATCTCTCCATTGGGAAGCGACAGACCTCCTTACGGACAGCTTGGCTGATAACTGGCAACCAACAAATATAGCGAGAGACGCGCTGGCTTTTTTACAATACACTTCCGGTTCTACTGGCATGCCCAAAGGGGTGATGGTTTCTCACGGAAACCTCTTACATAATTCTTCACTTATCCAGCAAGCTTGCCAGCTTAACTCAGCAATTCGTGGCGTAAGTTGGCTTCCGTTGTATCACGATATGGGGTTGATTGGCGGTATATTGCAGCCAATCTATACAGGCTTTCATATGGTGCTTCTGTCGCCAGTCGCCTTTTTACAAAATCCTCTGCGCTGGCTGCAAGCTATTACACGCTACCGATGTAGTTTAACAGTCGGGCCAAATTTTGCTTTTGAGTTGTGTACCAACAGGGTGACGCCAGAGCAACTGGTGACGTTGGATTTGAGTAGTTTGAGCCACGTATTAAACGGCGCGGAACCGGTTTACCCGGAAACTCTGGAACATTTTGCTAGGATGTTTGCCCCTTGCGGTTTTCGTGCAGAGGCTTTCTTACCCTGTTATGGGCTGGCAGAGGCTACCCTCTTTGTCTCAGGCGCGGCTAGTGCCTCACCAGTTAGTATGCAGCGTTTTAATACGGTTGCTCTGGCAGAGGATCGCGTGATTGTTGCGGGTGACGCCGATGAGAAGAGCCGGTGCCTCGTCAGTTGTGGACCTGGTACAGAGAGCCAGTGTATAGCCATTGTTGATCCTATGACATGCGAACGAAGTGAGCCGGATCAGATAGGGGAAATCTGGCTTGCAGGTTCCAGTATGGCCCAGGGTTACTGGCAGCGACCCGATGTCACCCTAGAGATTTTTCAGGCTCGTCTCTCGCCAACAGGCGAGGGGCCATTTATGCGCACTGGTGATCTTGGCTTTCTCTACCAGGGAGAACTCTTTATCACTGGGCGTCTGAAGGATTTGATCATCATCCGTGGTCGAAATCTCTATCCTCAGGATATCGAACTGACGACTAAGCAGAGCCATCCTGCGCTTTCCCGTGGGAGCGGTGCGGCATTTTCCGTCAATCTCTCTGGCGAGGAACGTTTAGTGATTGTGCAGGAGCTTGAACGGCAGCATAGCCGGTATGATACCCAGGAAATCATAGATGTGGTTCGCCGAACTGTAGCGGTAGAGTACGAAGTAGAAGTATACGCGGTGGCGCTCCTCAAAACAGGAAGCATTCTCAGGACATCCAGTGGAAAAATCCAACGGCGGGCCAATCGTCAAGCATTTCTGGATGGTACCCTGGATATTGTAAACCAATGGAATGCAGAGAGTCAGGAGAAAAAGCCTCTTATCGCAGAAGCACAGCACATGGATCAGGTTCGCAAGGAACAAGCTGTGGGTATTGGCAAACAACATAGCGCAAGACATACCCCTGCGGTAGTGGTTGGTTGGCTCGTTGAGCAGGTTGCTAAACATACCAAAATCGCTGCTCAGCAGATCGATATTCGTGCACCATTCGAAGCTTATGGCCTCGATTCGCTTGCTGCCGTTAGCATTTCAGGCGAGATGGAGCGTTGGCTTGATTGTCGTCTCTCGCCAACGCTTATTTATGACTATCCTAGCATTGAGACATTAGCGTACCACATTGCTTCTGAGACGCCTGCTCCTGTTGACGCTGACTGGAAAGAACGAGAGACGTTCGTAGAACCAATCGCAGTGATTGGCGTAGGATGCCGTTTTCCGGGAGCCAGCGGTCCTGAACAATTCTGGCAACTGCTCTCTTCGGGTACCCATGCTATCAGTGAGGCTTCGCTTGAACGGTTGGCTATCAATGCACAGTATGATCTAGGGGGAACCATGCTGGCCCATGCCCGCCGGGCCGGTTTTCTGGATCAGGTAGATCAGTTTGATCCGCGCTTCTTCGGCATTTCTCCGCGCGAGGCTGTCCAGATGGACCCGCAGCAACGTCTGTTGTTGGAGGTGGCCTGGGAAGCGTTAGAGCAGAGCGCATTGTCACCCGAACGGCTCGCAGGTACCCGCACAGGTGTGTTTATTGGGATGAGTAGTAATGACTATTCCAGACTGCCTGGTGAGATAACGCAGAGCAATGATACCTACTCAGCTACAGGAAATGCTTTGAGTATTGCCGCGAATCGGCTTTCTTACCTGCTGAATCTTCATGGGCCAAGCCTGGCGGTAGATACAGCCTGTTCCTCATCACTTGTCGCTCTGCACCTGGCCTGCCAGAGCTTACGCCTGGGAGAGTCGGAGGTTGCCCTGGTTGGTGGTGTTAATCTGATCCTTTCTCCACATGTCACGCAACTCTTTGCGCAAGCTCAGATGCTAGCCGAGGATGGATTGTGTAAAACCTTTGATGCATCTGCCAATGGATATGTACGAGGAGAGGGTTGTGGTGTTGTTGTGCTGAAGCCCTATAGTAAGGCACTTCAGGATGGCGATTCTATCATGGCGCTCATTCGGGGGTCAGCTATTAATCAGGATGGTCGCAGCAATGGCCT
>JBDTBU010000250.1:0-2803 GCA_039923935.1 Ktedonobacteraceae bacterium
TCAAAACGAGGTTGCCACCAAAATCCTTTGAGACTTTTGAGAAATTTGCCTGTAACATCTATTTATTCTCCTCGAATTTTTCGTAATGTGAGAGTCAGGGCCAGAATGGCTAGTGCACCTGCTGTTAGTGCGAGCAAGGTCCAGAGATACACGGTGCTATAGGGCACGTTGGTCACGCCCAACCCGAAGAGCGGGAAGAGCACGATCATAGCCGCGCTGAACAGCCCAGTTTGTAACGAGAGCACCGTGGCGCGTTGGGCTTCGGGAGCACGTTGGTTGACGTAGGTGCTGATAGCTGGTACCAGAACTGCAACCGATGCCTGAAAGAAGACCAGATAACCGAGCAGTCCGAGCCACGCTTGTGGCAAGCTCATCAGCGCCAGTCCCAAGATTTCCAGTCCCACAAAGAGCGGTATTAACCAGCTTTCTTTGAGCCAGCGCATCAGAGAAGGTGCTACGGCTGTGAAGACAAAGTTTGAGACGGTGCTAGCTGCAACAATCAGACCAACAGCACCGAGCGAATAGCCCAGGCCGTGCAGGTAGAGTTGGTAGTAGAAGAAGATCGTCTGCCAGCAACTTTCGGTGAGTCCTGAGATCAGTAGCAGTCCTACAAGCGCGGGCGAACGCCATACTGCCTGGAGTCCCTTGCCGAGATGACGGAGTGCGCTCGTGCGTTCGCTGTCAGCGATTTTTTGGTCGGGCAGGAAGAGCAGGGGCACTATACCCAGAGCCGTCAGGGCGCTGGTCAGCAGGAAGGGCAGGGCGATCAGCAGATTGCCCAGATAGCCACCAGCACTTGCGCCGATAATCTCGCCAACCATGCCCACCAGATACATGCGGCTAACCAGACGGCTATAGCGCTGTGTTGAGTTTGCTGGCTCGGCATGTTCGGCGATGTTCCAGAGGATGGCCTCGCTAGCTCCCCCCCGAAAGGCGAGGGACGTGCCAGCAAGCACAAAGCTCAGGATCATCAATGGAGGCGTGGGCGTCAAAAAGAGCAGGGTTTCTGCCGCGCTCAGGGCGCAATAGATAATCAAACTTTTGCGCCGTCCCAACATGTCCGCGAAGATGCCCGTTGGTACTTCGGTGACAAACTTGGAGACGTGAAAGAGCATTTCCAGCAAGCCTAGAGTCAACGGGCTATAGCCGTGACTCACCAGGTAGATGATCCAGATGGCTCTAGTAAAGCTCGTGTTGGTTGCGAGATTGTGGGCATCGAAGGCTCGTGACCAGCGCTGCCAGGGTGCAAGCGCGGTTGATTGCGCGATACCAGATAAGCCGGGTTTTTGTAGTGATGTGTCCTTCATAGTGGTCCAGGAACTCCCTTGCAGACAATGCGCTAGAAACAGGTATATTTGGACAAAGGGAAGATGGGGTGAGAGATCCTGGCAACAACCGCCCATGCGGGTAGGGTAAGATGGGATGAAGCGAGCAAACAGGAGGAAAGTAGTAAAAGGTAAGACGATTCCTGCGCCGTTTGGATAGAGCCGCGAGATAGCGACTGCGAACGCACAAGGCATACGGAGGCGTTGTGAGTCTATCCGTCAGGGACGCTCAGGCATCGGCACCACTTCCCGCCGCATAAGCAAACGTGCCAGGCTTATGCGGCGAGCACATGTGTGATTTGTTTGTATGGGTGGCGCTCAGCTCGCAAGTGGGCGATAGCGTTCTGCGCTTCCCGATTAGGAATGATGTTGCTCATGGGACAATGATAGCATGGTTATAGTCGGGTTGTCAATGGATGGGCTATTATGTTTGTGTTCTACCCTTTGGTAGCATCCATCAAGAGTTTACGCACTACATCGACTTCTTTCGTAGAAAAAATGCTGACAAGCAGCACGTTTAAAACATGTACATCGGCTATAAGTTCGATTTGTTGCAGGGCCAGCTTTTCCAGTGTGGGAAAGTACTGTTTTACAAACTGCATAATCGCCATGCGCAGAGCCTGTAACTCGCCTTCCTTTCGTCCCCTCTCTTCACCGCGCTCTTCTGATTCCTGCACGATTTCCTGATAGACCCATGAATCTTTCATAATCTCCTGAAACATCTTGAACCTCCTTTTAAACCGAATTTTCTCCGGTTCGCTCGTAAAAGCCAACCCGCCATACATCTCGGCCAGAGCCAGCAACTCTTTATCATTGCTCTCGACTAATCGATCAATCATGACCTGAACTATCTCAGGCTTTTTGCCGCCTTTTGTCAGTGGTAATAATGGCAGCAGCCCTTCCCATCCCAGATTGAGGATCATGTGTGCGGGAATATCCCACAGCTTGACGATGCGAACCAGAACTGTTTGCCAATATAAAACGCCTGGGCGGGTGATCCTCCAGGCGTTTTTGTCATGCTTTCGTGGAGGTGGTTAGGGTTTCTCTGGCAGTCTTGCGAGTATCTCATTGAGTAATGTTGTTTGTGTATCGAGCTTGATTTTGATCTCTTTGATATCTAATTCTTGTCCTGATGCAATGCCTAATAGCATTGTGACATTTCGATTCAGATCTTGCATATCGGCGCTTGATCTTTTTTGCAACAATGCTACTGTTTGCTCTAAAGTAGCGAGTCTCTCTTCTTGAGTTGGCATAAGGGTTTACCTCTCGTTCTTCTGTGTCTAGCACACATGACTAAGCACTTCGATAGAACTCGATTTTATTATAACATAGGTTAAGGTTTTTGTGTTGGGCATTCAGTTCGACGTTTAGCACTTCGACCAGTTCCGCACCAGCGATGAGCCAACTGACATATTGCTGTGGACGCGACCCAATGAGCAATTTTGCAAAACTATCCCATCTTCCCATTGTAGAAAAAT
>JBDTBU010000251.1:0-10406 GCA_039923935.1 Ktedonobacteraceae bacterium
TTTCTAGCAACACCTCTGCTTCCCATACTTGCCTATACTACCAAAGAGGGCCACCAATCTATGCTATAGATACAATGTTGCCTTGCTCGAATCATGGAATGGGAGAGCTGATGTGTATGCTGACGCAACAGAAGCCGCTTGGTCTATCGAGTCGGGAGGTACAGGAACACCGTGCCGCTGGCCAGGGGGCAGTTCTGCCGCCTCAGACTGGCCGTACGTATTTTCAGATTATCCGCCAGGATGTCTTCACATTTATTAATAACATCCTTTTCCTGCTCTGCATTTCCCTTCTGCTGTTGGGCCAAATCTCGGAGGCTCTGGTTTCGGTGGGGACAGTGCTGTTCAATGTAGTGATAAGCGTGATCCAGGAAATCCGTGCGAAACAGACCCTAGACCGCATTGCACTGTTGACGCGTCCGCAAGCTACAGTGCTGCGCGATGGCGCGGAGGTAGCGCTTGATCCAGGCGAGATTGTGCGCGACGATATTTTGCTGGCTCAGGCTGGGGATCAGATTGTCGCGGATGGTCCCCTGGTCGGCGCGGGCCAGATCGAGGTGGATGAGTCTCTGCTGACTGGTGAGTCGGACTTGATAAGCAAGCAGGAGGGCGATGCACTGTTTTCCGGCAGCTTTTGTGTGACAGGGCGTGCTTATTATCGGGCAGAGAAGATTGGCATTGAGAGTATGGCTGGGCAAGTTACAGTCGGTGCACGTGCCTTTCAACGTCACTATACTCCCCTTCAGCATCGCATTAATCTGGTTATTCAATCTCTGCTGCTTATCGCGGTCTATATCGAAGCTATCTTTCTCTTGCTTGACCTGTTCAATCGTACCCCGTTGGTGGATACGGTGCGCCAATCGGTGGTGATTGTGGGGATTGTGCCAATTGGCCTGATTCTAGCGACCAGCGTGTCCTACGCGTTGGGTGCGTTGCGGATCGCTGGTGAGAACGCGCTGGTCCAGCGTTTGAGCGCAGTCGAATCACTGAGCAATGTAGATATTCTTTGTCTGGATAAAACGGGTACGCTGACCGCGAATACGTTGGTGCTGGAAAAACTCTGGCCTTTTGAGATTCATGAGCAAGAGTTGCGCCGTTTGCTCGGTCTGTTTGTGAGCAGCAGTTCCACGCGCAACGCGACAGGGGATGCTATTGCCGCTGGCTGCGCTGTGTCTGGATCTGCTGGCCTGTCTGCACGCGAGGAGATTTCATTCTCGTCAGAGCGCAAGTGGGGTGCTTTGAGCTTTGAGCACGCGCAATTGCGTGGAACCTATGTGCTGGGTGCGCCTGAAATACTGGCCCCGACCTTGCGCCCTGGTTATGATCTGGAACCTTTCCTCTCGACTGAAACTGCGTGCGGCATGCGTGTTCTGCTCTTTGCTTACTTGCCAGAGCCAGTTACGTTGCGCTTGGCTGCTGGTGAGCCTGCTTTGCGCCCCGATCTCATCCCGCTGGGTCTGCTCAGTTTGCGCGACGAACTGCGTCCACATGTTCAACACACTCTGGCCCGTTTTGCTGAGATGGGCGTACGTATTAAAGTGATTTCCGGGGATAATCCACAGACCGTCTCGGCATTGGCTCAGCAGGTGGGCATTGCTCAGGCGGAGAAACTGATTACAGGACCGGAGTTGGAGAGACTCGATAGTTTCGCATTTGCGACAATGGCGGAGGAGAAGACCATCTTTGGCCGGATTACACCGCGCCAAAAAGAGCGTCTGGTGTGTGCTCTGCGCTCGCGGCAGCACTATGTCGCGATGATTGGTGATGGCGTGAATGATGTGCTCTCGCTCAAGCGTGCTAATCTAGGGATTGCTATGGAGAGCGGGAGTCAGGCCGCACGGGGTGTCGCCGATATCGTTCTGCTCAACGATTCTTTTGCCGCTCTGCCTCATGCTTTTGCGGAGGGCCAACGTATTCGCAACGGCATGTACAACGTTATCAAGCTTTTTCTCACGCGTGTCGCGTATCTAGGGCTATTGTTATTAACGGTGCCTCTGATCGGTGGTTTCCCTTTTGAACCCAAGCAAAAATCGCTGCTGACCCTGATTACCTCAAGTATTATCATTGTCACGTTGGCCGCTTGGGCAAAACCAGGCCAGGAAACACGTCAGAGCTTTGCTCGTCAATTGCTGCACTTTGTGGTTCCGGTAGCGATTACGCAGAGCTTAGTTTCGTTTTTTATTTTCCTAGGTGTGTTTGTGCTCAACCAGGGCCAGATCGCTGAAACATATGAGCACGCTTTGCTTGTCGCTCAGAGTGCGTTGACCACTTATGCTGTTTTCAGCGGACTCTTGCTCGTACCGTTTGTCGTGCCACCAACGAAGTTCTGGGTTGGCGGCAATGAGCTGAGCGGCGACTGGCGTCCAACGTGGCTAGCCCTTGGCTTATTGCTTGTTTTCCTGGCGCTGATCGCGCTCCCTGCTGTCAGTGCCTTTTTTACGCTGGTTCCGTTAAAACTCACGGATTACCTGTTTATTGCGGTAGCAACGTTGATCTGGGGTCTCATCCAGCGTTGGCTCTGGCGTTTTAACGTGCTGGAACGGTTTTTGAGGCTTGACAATCCATAGCCCAGAGCAGAGGTAGCCAGTTTTTGTGGCTACCCCTCTCTGATCTGTTGAATGTTTAGACGACCTGTGGCATACGCTTCTGGGCCTCTGCTACGGCTTCAGCAGGATATTCATAATCCTGCAACTTGCCCGCGAAATAGGCTTCGTAAGCACCCATGTCGAAATGTCCGTGTCCGCTGAGATTGAAGAGGATGACCCGCTCCTGACCTGCCGCTTTAGCCTCTAGTGCCTCGTTGATGGCAGCGCGAATGGCATGGCTGCTTTCGGGTGCGGGAATGATGCCCTCGGTGCGTGCAAACTGGATGGCGGCCTCGAAGGAACTGAGTTGATGATACGCTTGCGCCTCGATGATACCCTCATCGTGTAGCAGCGAGATCAGCGGGGCCATGCCGTGGTAGCGCAGCCCGCCTGCATGGATACCGGCTGGCACGAAGTCGTGGCCTAGCGTGTGCATCTTCACAAGCGGGGTCATGCCCACCGTATCCCCGAAATCATAGGCGTAGACGCCGCGTGTCAGGCTGGGACAGGCCATGGGTTCCGCAGCCAGGAAGCGCGTTTTTAGCCCTTTCCTGCGTGCCTCGCCGATGAAAGGGAAGGCCAAGCCCGCGAAGTTGCTGCCACCGCCTGTACAGCCAATCACAACATCAGGATAGTCGTCGGCCTGCGCGAGTTGCAACAGCGTTTCTTCCCCGATGATGGTCTGGTGCATCAGCACATGGTTGAGCACACTGCCCAGCGCATATTTGACCTTGCCGCCACTTTTGGCTGCGACCTCGACAGCTTCGCTGATGGCAATACCCAGGCTGCCGGGACTCTCTGGGTCTTTTGCCAGGATGCTGCGTCCGGCATCAGTCAAGTTGGTTGGGCTAGCGTGGACGGTCCCGCCAAATGCCTCCATCAGGTTACGGCGGTAGGGCTTTTGTTGGTAGCTGACCTTGACCATGAAGACCTCGATCTCCACATCGAAGAAGGCTCCAGCCATAGAGAGGGCTGATCCCCACTGGCCCGCACCCGTCTCGGTTGAGATCTTCTGCACGCCTTCCTGCTTGTTGTAGAAGACCTGTGCTGCTGCCGTGTTGAGCTTGTGGCTGCCTGCCGGGCTGACTCCTTCATATTTGTAGTAGATACGCGCAGGGGTGCCCAGTGCTTTTTCCAGACGGCGGGCGCGGATGAGCGGGCTGGGTCGCCATTGCAGATAGATCTCGCGCACCGGTTCAGGGATCTCGATGTATTGCTCGGTGCTGACCTCTTGCTGGATAATCGCCATGGGGAAGAGTGGCGCGAGATCGGCTGGCCCTACTGGCTGCATCGTGCCGGGGTGTAGGACCGGATCGGGCGGGCGCGGCAGGTCCGCTACGATGTTGTACCAGGCTTTGGGCATCTCGTCTTCGCTGAGGATGTACTTCGTGTGTTTAGTGTCGGGCATGGGTTGCTCCTCTCTGGGTGGAAATAACTGAGATGGAACGCCTACATTCGTTGCTTCCTCGTGAAGCAGTATGCCTATACTGTATGCATCTCTTTTTGCGATGTCAAGTTTTGTGACCATCGCGCCTATGGCGTGTCTTAATGCATAAATAGTGGAGAGGATAGTGAAAAAAGTGGACCTTTTTTCACTATCCTCTCTACTAGCCAATAGTTTGCAGTATTCCTGGGATTTTGGCGATCAGAGTAGCATAGCCTATGGTGCAAGTAGCAGCCACACCTATAACGTTGCTGGAATATATGCAATGACGCTCACAATCACATCAGCAACAGGACAGCGGAGTATGCGTGAAATACTCACTGTGTCCGATAACGCGCCTTTTTACCCTATTCCGTATCGCTGGGATGGATCTCCAGGCGTTAACTCTCCCAATTATGCTGTCACCTTGCCGACTGCAAATGATGACCTGACCGACGCAATCGCCGGATCGCCCATTATCCCTGTTCCAACCATAACCCTTGTTTCAACGAACCATGTACGCAATCAATCTCTGCTCTCGTTGAAAGACTCTTTTACAAGCACACTGTCCTAGAATTGGAGAACTCTGGGACAGTGTGCTTGTAAAAGGCTTTTATAGCTTCGTGGCAGTGATTATAGTATAGCCAAACTGCCGCGCTTGTATGGCTAGTGCTGCCGCTTTCGCCATCGTTTTGGCCTGCTCAATGTTCATCTCATCTGGCAGTGTGATCTTTTTGAGCTTTACCAGCAACTCTGTACCCAGAAGCTTGCCCTGAATATCTCGTACCATGCTGGATAACGCTTCGTCATGCTCTTCTACAAGCTGGATCGTCAATCCTGCTGTGGTAAGATAGTTCACATAGTTCTCAAGAGGCTGCGCGTCAGCGATACAAGCGATCCATGCCAGCAGTCCTTGCAATTCTGCTGGTATCTCTCCCTTGCGCGTCAGGTCGCTCAGTCCAACTCGTCCACCCGGTTTTAGGACGCGCCGAAACTCAGATGCCGCCATGGTTTTGTTGGGGAATGTGCAGAACGCGCACTCGCAGATAACCACATCGAAGCTTGTTTCCGGGACAGGCAGATGTTCGGCATCCCCTTGCTCAAACGTTACAAGATGGGCGACACCTGCTGCCTGTGCTGCCTGATTTGCTCGCTCTACCGCAACATGACCATACTCGATGCCCAGGACGGTGCAGCCAAAACACTGCGCCAGATGGATCGCGCTCGTCCCTTGCCCGGCTGCAACATCCAACACACGCTGCTCAGGTTCCAGATGCAGTACAGTTCCGAGATAGCTGGTTAAAGCTGTTCCCCCTGGATGGAAGGAATCTCCGAGAATAAGCTTGGCCCAATCGCTCTGGTACACGTTCGCGCAACAGGACTTCAATGTCTGATCGTCACTCTCGCTGACGATTTCATGTTGGTTGTTCACGAACGAGAGCCTTTCGCGGTAGGAGTTACCTGAATGGTACCGTTTGGTGGTACAGGTGCAAAAGAGAAGCTCAAAGGTTCAGGTACATAGGGCCGGCCCGCGTGTTTTGCTTGGTTGCGTTGACGCTCACGCGCTTGCAATTGCACGCGTGCCTGTTCACGATAGCCAACATTGTTGTAGGCACAGAAGGGGATTTGCTTGCCATCGGGTAGCAGAATTTCTTTGCAGCATTTCATCAGGTTTTTCTGATTGAATGTCCAGGGGTCCATAAAATCCTGCAACATAATCATAAAGATGTTTTTAGCAAATAACCCCAGATCTAGCCCATCAGGGAGATCACAGGCTGCACACGAAAGAGCGAATTGCTGCGCGGCTTTGTCAGAACCAGGGACGGCTGAGGAAGACCACAGTCCTTCCAGTGCTATCTTGATCTCGTCTGAAAGGTCCGGCACGGCGCGATTGGTGATGTAATCCAGGTAATCCTCAACATTGAGGATGCGTGGCAACGGCACAATCGTTTCGCCATCGTTGAGCACATAGGTGACTGAGTTACAAGTGGGGAAGCAGCATGGCACTGGCACGAAATCCGAAACCAGTAGCGTGCCGTTGGTTTGCTCTTCCAGTGCTTTGAGGATGTCGGGGATGGTTAGGCGTTGCATAGGGTCGCTTTTCCCATGCCGACCAGATTGGAAGGCTGGCTGGAAATTAATTCCCCGAACTGCTGGATGCTTCATGCCGAACTCGACAATGGCCCCCACTTCGTGTAGATTGATCAAGCGATCAACTGCCGGGACCAGCACGACATGCGACCCAATCTCTGCCAGACGATCCAAAGCTCGTAGTTTTTGCGGCAGGATATCTGGTTCGCCCCGCAGAAGACGGTAGGTTTCAGCTTCAAAACCGTCAAACTGAAAATAAATCGAGGGACGTAACTCGCCTAATTGGCGCAGAAATTCATCATCATCGGCGATACGCTTGCCGTTAGTGTTGAGCATTACATGGCGGATATTGCGCTTTTTCGCTGCTGTAATCATCTCGATAATATGTGGATGAATGGTTGGCTCGCCGCCAGAGAACTGCACCACCTCTGGATTGCCTTCTGTTTCCACCAGATGATCCAGAATGCCTTCCACTTCTTCGAGCGTTAGGTTGAAGCCCGCGCCAGCATTGGCAAAGCAGAGCGGACAATCCATGTTACAGGCGCTATTGACTTCAATAATCCCCAGGCAGGCGTGCTGCTGATGCTCAGGGCAGAGGCCACAATCGTGAGGGCAGCCGTGTTGTATTTCGGTTGTATAGGCCAGTGGTATGGTCCCAGGTTTGTTGAAGCGTGCTGCCGAAGTATATGCTTGAGCGTCACCATAGACCAGTCCTTCAAACAGACCATGTTCAGGACAACGCTTGCGCATATAGACTTTATTGTCACGCAAGAGAATATGCGCGTCAATGACACGACGGCACTCTGGGCAAATGCTTCTCGTTAATTCAAAAAAGACATAATCGGCATCTTTTTTCTGGCGCGGGTGAGACGTTATCGGTACTGATGCAGAGATAGCAGGGGTAGAGAGATCGGGTTGATGTTCCATGATGAAACCTCCTTGTTTGCCGCATCCAATAATTGTGATCTTGTTCTCTGTTTTCTATAGTATACCATCATTCTTCCTGTGCGCTGTCTCTGTTCCTTGCTCAAGACAATGGGGAGTGGAGGACGTAGTATAGACTCCAACTTTCTCACCTCTTAATACGTAGATAAGAGTAAATGCTTGTTCTTTTGGATAGGCAAACGGACAGTGTTGACAGCATTCGGTTTTTCGCCCTACAATGCAGACGTACATTTCGAGCAGACCCCTCAGAATTTGGAAGGGAATAAGGGAGAGCAATGCCGCGTTGTCCTAATCCCCGGTGTGGTGCTGATTACCCACCTGGCACGTCCAGGTGCGTGAAGCCGAATTGCCAGTGTTTGTTGCCTGATGCAGTGATCGCAGGGCGTTATCGCATTGAGACGCTGCTGGGTTTAGGTGGCATGGGCGCAGTCTATCGGGTCAGTGATACCTTTGAGATGCAGCAGGTGGCCCTAAAGGTGATTATGGCCGCTAGCCGCAGCATGGATGAAACAACCTCAATCGAGCGCTTCCGGCGTGAGGCGCGTTATGCCCATCAATTGCAGCATAAAAATGTGGTTCCAGTGCTCAATTTTGGTCAGGACGGCTCCCTGCTCTATCTGGTGATGCCTCTGGTGACTGGTGGTACGCTTAAAAACTTGTTGAAAGCAGAAAAACCGTTATCTTTAGTACAAGCCCGGCGCTACTTGAGCGATGTGGCTGAGGCTATTGACGCAATCCACGCGCATCCGCAAAAAGTGGTGCATCGTGATATCAAGCCCTCGAACATCCTGATCCATCAAGATGATGGCCGCTTGGTTGTGGCCGATTTTGGCATTGCGCGTGCTATGCAGAAAGAGCGTCCGCTCACGCAGAGCGGTTGGGCTTTGGGCACCGAGCACTATACCGCGCCAGAGCAGAGCCAGGGCAAATCGGAGCCAGCTAGCGATATCTACTCGCTAGGTGTAGTGGCCTATCAGGTCTTGACCGGCCTGTTGCCCTTCCAGGCGATTGTGCGCAGCCGAGCCGGCAAATTGCCCAGTCCCAGCGAACTGAACGCGGAGCTTTCGCCTGCGGTAGATAATGTGATCTTTCGCACCATCGATAACGATCCCGCTAAACGCTATACCAGCGCGGGCGAGTTTGTCAAAGCTTTAGATGCCGCGTTACAATTGTCAGCCAATACCTCCGAGCCAACCCTGCTCGCGAGTGTTAGCAACGCGAATGTGGTGGTGCGCACGATTATCCCAGAAAATCCCTGTAGCGCCTGTGGGCAGGAGAACCGCAGCAGTTCGCGTTTCTGTCGGCGCTGTGGTCATCGCCTGGACGACACCTCGCCATTGGTGACGGATGTATGCCAGGTGGGGTATGTCAGCGATACGGGGCGCAAGTACGTGGCTGAGACCAACGAGGATATGCTGCTGATTGTGCAGGGACTCTGCGCCAATCTGACGCCGCCGCCGCGTCCCTTTGGTCTGTTCGCCGTCGCCGATGGTATGCGCGATCCTCAAGGCAAGTCTGCGGGCGGGTACGAAGCCAGCCGCCTCGCTATTGAAACGTTGGCAGATGTGCTGTTGCCGTTGTTAGCAACGCCGCTACCCTCGACTTCGTATACGCCGCCTGGTGGGCTAGCCTCCTCACGTCTGCGTGGCGGGCAAAGCCAGAAGCCCTCCACGTTGCCAGATACGATGCTTGAGCTATGGATGCGTGAGAGTGTGCGCCGGGCCAATCAGGTGATTTTTCACTGTAACGCCGATTATGATACCTCAATGGCTAGCACACTGACGCTGGCCCTAGTCTATAAGCGTCGCCTGCACGTTGCCAGCGTTGGTGATTGTCGGGCGTATCACTATCGCCCTGACCAACAACTGAGCCGTATCACTGCCGATCATACCCTGGCTGCGCATCTTGTCCAGGCCAATTTGTTGAAGCCGGACGAGGTGTATGACAGCTCAGAGAACAAGCAACTCTATCGTTTTCTGGGCCAGTCCAGCCAGCTCCAGGTCGATTACTTCGAACGCGAACTGGAGGTCAACGATCTGGTGCTGCTCTGCACCAACGGTCTCTGGCACATGTTGCGCGACGCCCGTTTACAGGAGCTATTGGCGCGTGGTGGCGACCCGCAAAAGCTGGCCCGCACGCTGGTGGACGAGGCCAATCTTGCTGGCGGCGAGGGCAATATTAGCGTGGTGCTGGTGCGTGTGCAGTAGATTAACAGGGAGTCCGGTATTTTGACCATCTTCTGAGCAGGAAGAATGCAACACAGTGCCTTTCACGGTACGCGAATGGCACTGTGTTGCATTCTTCCTGTGCTCTCTGAAAAAAGACCATCACTCCCTGATTAACTACGTGTACTGTTTTTATGCAGGTCGCTTGCGCGAAAACAGCACCACTATTTACGCCGTAATCTCCCACGAAACAGCATCGCTACTACCATCAGGCAAACCATAATGAAAGACCAGCACAAAATGATGCTGGGCCTGGGGTATCTGATACGCCACTTGACCAGTGAGCGTTTGGTTCATGGAGAGATGCCCATCTACGGCTTGGTGCGTATAGGTGTCGTTGACCGATTCGGTATATTGCCCACTACTGGTATCGGCCAGCGTGAATTCTATCATGCTGGAGACAAACAGTGTATTTGGTGAGACGTTTTTGAGCGTTATACTGATCTCCAGATAGGTCTGGCCTGCTTTGGGAGGATAATCGCTGGTGGTAGTGGCATGGACATTGGTGACAGTCATGACCCAGTTCGGACCAGCTTGGAGCGGCTGACCAATCGTGCCTGTGGTGCCGGTAGATGGCTGCGTGGTGGCTGCGGTCGCTGTTGCATGAACTGTTGGTTTGGCTGTGCTGGTGTTGCTATGGCGCAAGACCAGGAAAGCGCCCACGCCGCTAGCTATGAGGAGTAGCAACACAATAGTGCTCGCAATAACTCGTCCTTTACGCACTTTTTTCGGACGCGCTGGCGGTGGATTTTGCCTGGGTGTAGGCATTTCATCCGCTAGCCATCTCTGCGCTGGTGGATTGCCTCTATCGGATACAGGAAAATTATAGTGCTTAGGCAAGCTACCAAGTTGCGGGTGTGGCGGCAAGCCTGCTGACTGCCCTGGATAGGCGGGAGCAGGTCTTTGCTGGGGATACCCCTGCGGTGCGAAATTGGGCTGGTTCATTGGTGCGAAATTGGGCTGGTTCATTGGTGCCTGATTAGGCGCATAGCCTGACTGTGGCGCTGAGGGCGGCCTTGCATTGCCAGGTGCCTGGTTCGCTTGTTGCCACGATGGGTAATTGGGATTCTCAGTTGGCGGATGATAAAAGGGATCGTCAGGTTGCTGACTCATTACACGGCCCTCTTTCTTTTTAATTGC
>JBDTBU010000252.1:0-3618 GCA_039923935.1 Ktedonobacteraceae bacterium
AATATCAGTGGGTTTACCCGTTGCGCTGCGAGACGTGCTTTGGTTGCATAAATACCAACTGGCAGTAATTCAATACCTTTGGTTTGCCATCCCAGCCTGCTTGCAGCAAATAATGCTGCTCCAGCCCCAGAAAATGGGTCAAGTAACGTTTTCGGTTCAAATCTTTGAACAATATATTGTACAAGTTCTTCAGAAAATCCTTCTTTATACTTAAACCAGCTATAAAATGGAATTTTCTTATTTCCTTGATAACTTACCAATGTTCGGTCTAGTGCTGTATTTACTGATATCCTCTCTTTGAATTTCTCATAGAGAGCATCTCTTTCTAAAGAAGTACTAACCAGCGAAGAAAGAGTGAGGGTATCACGAAGCTCTACCTTATGTTCAATACTCAATACTCAATCATCCACCCTTTCATCAAAATAACAGCCTTACCTAAAGCTGAAATAATAGGAGTATCATCAGAAAACCATTGTATAGTTTTGGAAAGATTTTTTCAATAGAAGTGTGCTGAATCTTTTTCCCCTTCCACCTAGGTTTTTAAGCTCGATCTGTGCTATACTCCACTACAACATTATCACAGCCCCATTTTTCCAAAGATGGCTGTCTATTTCGCAATACCAACATACTCATATAAAAGGTGAACATGGAACCACTTCTCTATACACAAGAGCAACCCACCAACGGTTCGCACGCACTCAACACGCGTGAACCACTCCAGGCGGCTCTGCACGCTGTACACGGGCTAACCCTGTTGCGTGACGTTTTGCAGGACCGTGCTGCTAGCGCTTTCCTGGACCTGTTACGGGTGCTGGCAACTCCCGATCCAGACCCTAGCACGCTCGCCACTTCTTATAGCCACGTATTCAGGGCGTTGGCGGAGATTGCGAACGATGAGGCACTGCCCCGGCTGGCTGATGCTTGGCAGGCGTATCTGGCGACTCGTCTGATCGATGACCGCAATCCGTGGAGTCAGCAGGTGGAGTGCGTTGGCTCTGCACGCGTCTCGTCTACGCTACGGGAGCAGGCGCGGCGCGATCTACGTGCTCTCCAACAACTTTTCCAGCTTGACGCGCACATACTTTTGGCACAGGTTGAGGCGTTGGTGACACCTGCTCTGCCCGCACTGCACGATGCTTGGCTGCCCTGGTGTGATCTCGCGCCTCTGCCTGTTGAAATCCATTCCGATGCACGCGATTTGCTGGCCGCTCGTATGGCCGCGTGTGATAATTGGGCGGAACTGGTGGACGCGTTGGAGCAGCATTGGACGCGGCATGGGACGGGTTCCCAATCGTGTTATCACGTTCTACGCTGGCTGGGCGCGGACAAGCAGCTTGCCGGGATTGCCCATCCTGATGTGGTGTATCTCGCGAACCTCGTTGGGCAGGAGCGGCAACAGAAGCGGCTCACTACTAATATCGAGCGCTTCCTGGCGGGTCTGCCAGCGCAGGATATGCTGCTCTATGGGCCTCCGGGCACAGGCAAATCCTCGACAGTCAAGGCGCTGGTCAACACCTACGCTGATGCGGGCCTCTGCCTGGTAGAAGTGAGCAAAGAGGATATTGGCGATCTGCCGCAGGTTGTGGCTCAACTGCGCGAACGTGCCCCGCGCTATTTGCTCTTTATCGATGACCTCTCGTTCGAGGAGCATGAGACGAGCTATAAAGCCCTCAAGGTTTTGCTCGAAGGGACGGCAGAGGCACGCCCGGCGAACGTGCTGATCTGTGCCACCTCGAATCGGCTGAATCTCATTCGCGAGAGCTTTAGTGAACGCGGCAAGCCGAGCGATGACGTTAATTGGCGCGATACCATGGATGAGAAACAATCGCTGGTCCATCGTTTCGCCTTGCGCGTGACCTTTATGTCACCCGACCAACGGCAATACCTGAGTATCGTCGAAGGATTGGCTCGCCAGCGTGGTCTGGACCTGTCCATCGAGACGTTGCAAGAGCGTGCTCTGCAATGGGAACGTCAGCACACTGGCCGCTCAGGTCGCGTGGCACGACAGTTTGTCGATGATTTAGAGGCGGAATTGAAGTATCATTAGCACACGATACAATCGAGATCGATTCAAGCATCCCAGGTTGCATCACTGCTGCATCGTGCTTTTGGTGGTATCATAGAAAAACAAGCTGTAGCGCTCATTCTCATATGGAAGAGGACATACTTATGCAAACATCGTTGAAACCGCCGTTTACAAGAGAAACGGCGCTTCTGAAAGTCAAAGCTGCCGAAGATGCCTGGAACAGCCGTGACCCAGAGCGGGTTGCGCTGGCGTACACCCCTGATTCTCAATGGCGCAACCGGACGGAGTTCTTTACGGGTCGAGAGGCGATTAAAGCCTTTCTCCAGCGAAAATGGGCCAAAGAATTAGACTATCGCTTGATGAAAGAGCTATGGTGTCACACCGACAACCGCATCTCGGTGCGTTTCGAGTATGAATGGCGCGATGCTGAGACGGGACAGTGGATGCGGACACACGGGAATGAGCATTGGGAATTTGATGCAGAGGGACTCATGCAACGGCGTGATATGAGCGCGAATGATTATCCTATTCAGGAGTCTGAACGACGCTATCGCTAAGTGTGCACTACCACCTTTCTAAAACCATTGCGCTACGAAGAGATACATCCAACAAGCAGGAAAAGTAGGATAATCGTAGAGCAAGCAAGGATTCCAGAGCAATGAGAGAGAATCTCCGTGTAAGATTGACTTTACCCTTCATTAGCGGGTACACTACCAAAGAGGAAACGAAGAAGGCGAGTGCCACCACGTTTTTCGTGGAAACTATGAGAATACTCGGAAGGATGCCTGTTTCGTTCGGCCAATCCCCTTGTTTGTCCCCTGTAGGACGTCGTTTCAGTGTAGAAACCTTTGCAACGGAAGCGAGGTATAATCTGTGAAACATCGTTTCATCTCTCTTTGTGCGTTATTTGCCCTTTGTGGTACTTTAGTCATGTCCCTGACAGGCGTGGCTTTTGCCAAGGACAACACGGCGCATATTTCCAGCACGTGCATCAATGCCAATGGCACAACGGATGCGCGTACAGGCAACATTGATGGGTCTAACTATCTCTTTGAAGTGCCCGCAAACTGGAATGGAACCCTGCTCATCTATAGCCACGGCTATCGCTTTTCGGGGGCGCTAACCCCACAGGATACCAGCGATTCCGCGACTGGTGGCGTACTCTTGCAGCAGGGCTACGCGCTGGCTGGCACATCGTACAGCCAGAACGGTTGGGCGCTCCAGCAAGCATTCCACGATCAGTTTGCTCTGTTGGACTTCTTCAACAAGACTTGTGGCACACCCATGCGTACGATCCCCTGGGGCGATTCGCTGGGTGGGATCATCACAGCTGGCTTAGTACAACTCCAACCTTGGCGTTTTGTTGGCGCAATGCCATTGTGCGGCGTGCTGTCCGGTGGAATTGGAACCTGGAATCAGGCGCTCGATTCGGGCTTTGCCTTCAATCTCTTGCTGGCAAATGGAGCACTGCCTCCCGTGCACATCACCAATCCCTCAGGCAACTTTCAGACTGCTGAGACCGACATTCAATCAGCTCAGCTAACACCACAAGGAAGGGCACGCATTGCACTAACATCCGCTCTGGCAGATCT
>JBDTBU010000253.1:0-6878 GCA_039923935.1 Ktedonobacteraceae bacterium
GTTGAAACAGTGTCCCAACTGGCAAAATCGATGGTATCAGGCTTTTGTATACTGCCACTATGGCGGACCAGATCAGTGATACCGGAACCAAGGCTACTATAGACGCCGGAAAGGTAGCCTTTGGCGTGCAACTCTTGCGTCCACGCGCTCAGGAAAGTCATGACCGTGTGGCTGCACGAAGCGTTTGAAATGTCATAATTCTCCATATCATTGATAAGCAGCGTCCCCGTTCCCAACCCAAACCCCTGAGCCAAGTTCACTGCATTGTCCGCGCCCTGCCTACCCTGAGAAGCGGCTTGAGAGGCATCAATTGTGGCAAATCCTGAGTTACAGGGGGCTTGCAAACCGACATAGAACGGTATCAGGTTCCAACCTGAACCTGTCACGCTATGCACCCAAGAACTGGACAGGTTGCCATCGCCACAAGCGCGGTTGGCACCACCAATATAAATGCCAACGGCTCGATAGGGAGAGTTCAACCAGGCTGACATATTGCTGGTCGAGGGGGCTGTACAAGCGTCAAACCCTAGACCATTGAAGACGCCTACTGGCTGGCTGACTGGTGTCACGTTCGGTTGTGTTTGTGGTGCTGTTTGCGTGGGAGTAATCGGCTTCTCACTTGAGAGATGAAGGGTGGCTAAAATATGTGTAGCCAGGTTGGGGGTCTGTCCATACGACAGGTGAATCACCACTCCAACCTGCTTGAGCACAACAATGAAGGTATGACTGATATCGCTAGATGGATCTACTTTCGTGGATATACCGGCAATAGTAGCGGCGGCAGTTGCTACGTTGGTTGTAGCCAAGGGGGACGTGCTCAAGGCTTCGAGTTGGAGCGCCTCGCTTTTGCCAAGGGCACGGGCAGGACAAAGCGCATTGGGGTCTTGCTGACCAAAGTATACGACATGTGTATTAAAAAGTGCGCAACGTTCGGGGTGAACCCTGAGATCATAGACGGGCCAGGAAGCTGGAACCGCAAGAGTGACGCCGCCATAGTGGATCGTGTTCCAGTCTCCAGGAGTCGCTTGCTGAGGAATTGAGAACGCAGACGAAACCGACGGCTGGGATGCTGCCATGGCTGGGATGCTACAATAGCTCAGCAGAAGACATGCCAGGAGTACTGCCCCAAAAAGACGCAACAAGTAAACGGCTCGATGTTCTGGTTCATTGTGGCTAAACAATAGCTGGGTAGAGGTCTCGTCCATGAGTATGTGCCTTTTCCTGAACAGGAAAAATCCTATTCGCTTATGAAACAGGTTATGCAAGCTGCTAAATCACGCCAGGATGGTGATTGTCTTGGCGTTAGAACGTATTATATCATATACACAGGAAAAAAAGAGAGAATATAGACTAAAAGTCCTGCTATCAGTATTTATGGTAATATCATTTCGCCCGTCAATATATCTTGGACATGTATTACAGTTATCGCGTACGGCTCCCAGTGTTTATGACTTGGGAGCCGTACGCGATAAAAATGGCGGGAAACATGCTAGAGCAAACTCTCTCCATGTGCGATGAAAGCGTGATCGGCGTTGATCGGCTCTATGTCGCCGTGTTCGGTGGTGATATAGGTGCCGCGAACCTCGCTGCGAACGATGGCCTGGAGACCTTCGACCAGACGGTTCACATCGGCGCGACCATTCGCTAGGCCAAGACTGGCACGTACCATGCCGGGCAGATCGACGGGCAAGCCTGTGACCATGCGTTCGCGGGCCTCTTGTGAGTCGTTGTCAGAAATACCGAGCAATTGCGCGACATACTGATGAGCACAGAAACAACCACTGCGCACGCCTACGCCCCACTCGTTGGCGAGGATGGCGGCGACCTCTCCATACGAGCGATCTTGCAGGTTAAAGGTAAAGACACCCAAACGATCCTCTTTGCCGTCCAGGAAGTCCTGCCAGGCGGGGCCATAGCTAACCAGGCCGGGCACGCGTTGCAGACGGCGCACAGCATAGCGCGTCAGTTCGCGTTCGTGCTCGGCCACACGCTCCATGCCATAGCGCATCAGTTCTTCAAGCGCGGCAGCCAGTGCAACCACGCCAATCACATTCGGCGAGCCTGCCTCTTCCAAAGACAGAATGCAAAACTGGTATTTTGTGGGGATCAACCGCGATGGATTCTACATCAATCCTGCCTTGGAAGCGTTAACCGCCGTTATATAGGCAAGCTATCGTTCCTGCTGATAACGATTTCTTGATTTTAGAAATCAACTTTATCAACTCAAGGTATTTCTATATCAGAAAGGTAATAGTGCTTGCTTTTGGTAGCTGTGGTACGCTATACTCATCTGTATGAATATACCAGTGATGCCTCCTTATTGTGGGGCTATGAGAGGAAGAAGAGATGAGTACTATCCCTGTATCAACGTCTAACCGTCGTGTATCCCCGTATCCACGCCCCAAGGTGGTGGGAATGCGTAGTGAGGTGCCACTCATCACGGGGAAACAGGTGCGTTATGTCAATCTGGATAGCGCTGCCAGCACACCAGCATTGACACGTGTGGCCCAGGCGGTAGAGCGCTTTCTGCCGTGGTATTCGAGTGTGCATCGAGGCGCAGGTTATAAATCTCGTCTCTCGACGCATTTGTATGAACATGCCCGCGAAGTGGTCCTCCGCTTTGTGGGGGCTAGCGCGTCTTCGCACGAAGTGATTTTTGTACGCAACACGACAGAGGCACTCAATTTATTAGCCAACCGAGTTTTTCTGGAGCCAGGGGAATTGATCCTGACCAGCCGCCTAGAGCACCATTCAAATCTGTTGCCCTGGTATCAGCGCCCATATGAAGTGATTGAACTGACACCAGATGGACGGATTGATCTTGAAGATCTGGAGCGACGGTTAGTAGCACACGCTGGCAAAGTGCGCCTAGTTTCAGTTAGTGCGGCCTCAAATGTAACAGGGGTACTCACCGATGTCCATGCTGTAGCGCGGCTAGCACACGCGCATGGGGCGCTGATGTCAGCTGATATTGCCCAACTCGCGCCCCATCGGCCTTTTGTGATGGGTGCATTGGGCGATCCTGAACGTGTGGATATTGTCGCCTTCTCCGGGCACAAACTCTACGCTCCATATGGGAGTGGGGCGCTCGTCATCCCCGCCACGCTTTTCGCCGAAGGGGAGCCGATGCTGGTTGGCGGCGGCTCAGCCTGTCTTGTGACCCGTGATGGTATCGTTTGGGCGAGCGACAGCGATCATCGAGAAGAAGCCGGTTCCCCCAACGTTATCGGGACCATTGCCCTGGCTGCTGCCCTGGAAGAACTGATGCGCTATGGCATGGAGCGTGTGGCTGAACACGAACGACAACTCACCCGCTACGCCATCCGTACATTGTGCAAGATCCCTGGACTCATCGCCTATGGCCCCTCCTGGCAGGACTTCCTGGATGGCAAAGAGGATCGTCTGGGTGTCTTTACCTTTAATCTTCAGGAGCGTCCCTATACAGAGGTTGCAGCCATCCTCGCGCATGAGTGGGGCATTGGTGTACGTAGCGGCTGCTTCTGTGCGCATCAGTACGTCGCGCAATTGCTCGGCATCTCCGACTATGACTCACAGGAGGCCCGCGAACGCCTAGTCAGTGGTTTACCTGTTGATCTGCCTGGTATGGTGCGTGCCAGTTTTGGAATAGCTACCAGTCGCGCCGATATTCACCGCCTAGTGGATGGCTTGCAAGCTATTACCTCCGGTGAAGTCCAAGCCACCTATATCACGAGTTCGGCGGGCGATGTCGAACCAGACAACGCCGATTACGCTTTTCTTGCACATGGGGAGCAATTACTCTAAACAATACAAGGGGCAGGTTCACCCTGCCCCTTCATCCTCCAACCTGGGAACGTTCTTCAATACCTCCATATCCTCTTCTGTACCGTAATGTTCGATAATGCTGTCGGACCACTCGCGTGTGTACTTGAGCCATTCCTTAAAGGTGATCTCACCATTCGCGTGCATGTGATTGATTGCGATAATGCCACTCAGAGGTGCTATCTCACCAGACTGCCACAGGCGCTCAGGTGGTTTCCTTCCCTGTTCCCTGCGTATCAGTAAAGCTCGGAACTTCGGGTCATCTTTCATCAGAATGTGGCAAGGAGACCCTTGCATTCATGCAGAGAAGGATTTGCCATGTGTAAGAGCCACGCATCTCCTTGTCCTCCTCTCTTTTGTTAATTTTCCACGATACAACTGCTATACGGTGATGTATAAAACAAAAACGAGTATATACATTCAGAATGTACCCGCATAACTTCATGAAATATCGTGCTTTCCCACACAGCAAGCCTTGAGACATCTGGATAAGGTTTTAGCCGTCCTCACAATACGCCTCTGGGTACCCCTGATCGCGAACTATCCTTACTCCAACGTAACCAGCCCATATTCGATCTGCACAAGTTGGTACCACGGTCCTCCAGATGTACACATAGGCGAACCCATCATCCAAAGCTATCTGCCTTTCCGCTCAGATCCCGGCCTCTGCAAACAAGTATGTCTCATCTACAGACCAAAACACCATAACAAACCCAACATTTTCGCTAGGCATTGCAACCTGTAAAGAAAAATGTTGGGTTTGTAGTAGCATTTTCGGGAGAAGCACACGCTAGAGAGGGACGCAGCTCATTCATTTGTAGAATTCCTTTGGGAGTGGAAAGTAGTCCAGTATTGATGGACCCACAGGATGCGCAACGAGCTGGCACTATGCATAAAATCCATGGATTTTATGCATATATAATTTCTTCTCTTAAAGAACAAAATGACCCATTGAGTGCATACGCTCCTCTACTTCCAACCTACAACACCAATTGGTTTGCTTCCTACGGAATGCCTCAGAGCAAGTGCTACTGGAGATATTTCCGTTACGCTTGAATGCTCAGGCGTAATCCTGTCAAGGAACCGATTCAATCTGACATCCCATCATAACTCGCCAGAGGAGAGAGACCATGCAAGAAAGCGGCGATCTTGGGAGGCAAGCCGCCATGTTCAGAGGCATAGCGCGAGAGAACGGCCTGCGTGGTCAGCATGTCTAGCAACCGGGCCAAGCCGCGTAAAAGGATAATCTTGCCAGGAAAGCGACCTTTATGAAGTGCGTTTCATTTTTTGCAGAGGCAGTATTGCTGCGTTTCCAGCAGCGTGGCTTTCTCAAAGCCAATCACATCCGTAAGCCGCGAACAGGAGGAGAGATCCTGCATCTGTGGCTCACCCGCTTTGCCGGTCTTGACTGCCCTAGCACCAGGGTTTTGACTTCGGCCCACACTCCCCCTACCAACGGCACCATGGCCCCATCGGCGCTCATTCCTTGCTTTTCCGCTCCTCATGTCGCTTCTGGCAGATCTTGCGTGAGTCTCTCGGCCTCCGTTTCCTGCTTGTGCAAGACGTATCTTCAGCTTGCAGCATGAAACGTCGTGCGCTCGCTTTTCTCACCTTCGTCCCTAAAAGCGCTGGAGCAGTTTCGTTGCCTGCCCACATGTAACCCATGTCGCCAAACGCACCAATCTCTCTTGCGCATGTGGCGTCAGATCGCTGCTGTCCAGCTCCAATTCCTTATCCAGGGGGAAAATCCCCTGTCCACACTGCGGACAGGTTCCATACTTGCGTTCGATCTTGACCTGCTGACCTCCACTTGTTTGCAACCAACGACTCTGTTTCCCTCAACTGACCAATGGTGTCTCACACTGCTCGCACAGGGGGCGCTGCTCTTTGGGGATCTGGCTCCAATCGGCTTGGGGACTCATCTTCGCCAAATCTTCCAGCAAGTAATGCTGGAAAGAGAAGAGCACCCTTCTTTATCAACACATATTGCCGGTCTTTCTGCTGTTGCTCCAAGTCCAATACAATGGCATCTTGACCGAGTATTGCAATAGAAACGTGTTGGGCAACGGCAAGGGTATACGAATCTCTTTCCATGTTTTTCCTCTTTTTCCGTCGGCGTTTTTCTCTTCCAATGTTTGGAACAGCTCTCGTGAAAGTGGTTGGTCGCTCACTGGGCCATATCCCTTATCGGACCGATGTAAGAGGGATGACCAGCAACGCTGCGAACACGCTTGCAATGGCAGCCAGCGTAAACAGCAACGCGAAATTATTGGGGAACAGATTCAATACTCCTCCTCCGATGATCGGGCTGAGGATCAGCGAAAGATAGATCGCATTGTACATCAGGCCGAGATCTTTGCCACGCGCATCCTTTGACGGTAACACTCGCACCGCCAGCGCAATGTCCACGCCCAGAAACAGCCCAAAACCAGCGCCAAAGATCACGGCAGCCATCAGGAGCGCGGTCCAGGTGGGGATCGCCACGATCACCGCTAACCCTAACGCCATCCCACCAGCACCAAAAATCACAAAAAGCTTGATCGTGTCCATGCGTTTGGAAAGCCATCCTGCAACAAGCGCAAACGGGATTAAGAGCGCCGTCGAGAGCAGTTGGAAATCGGCAACGCGTGTGGCTGCTACCGGAAGAGCATCGTGCAGCACACCTCGCATATAGAACAACGTGTATGCGCCTAGGATCGTAAACGCGAGGTAGGCACAACAGCGTGAAGCGAACACCAAGCAAAAATCCCTCGATCTGAGTGGTTGCACGAAGCTCACCAAAAAGCTCCCGAAATGAAAGGGCGGCGGCAACGCATCTCGCGAAACAGGCGGATCGCGCAAGATGAGCAGGAAAAACAGCACACAGCAGAGCGAAACCGCCGCCACGAGCAGATAACCTTGCGTAATCATCCGCGTATCCGTCAAACGCGAGACGAGCAACAAGCCAATCACCCCGCCCACATTCGGAGCCATTCCCACACACGCCGAAATGAATGGGCGTTGCGAGAGTGGGATCTGATCGGGGATCACGGCGGTGGTAATAGCCAGGATGGTATCAACGCCAACCTGTGCAACGA
>JBDTBU010000254.1:0-8704 GCA_039923935.1 Ktedonobacteraceae bacterium
GGCACATCTCCGCCGCAGTAGCGCAGAACGGGATCGCGTGTTTCTGTGAGAGTTTTCGCCTGCTGGGTGGCACGCAGGTCCATCCACATCAGGCTTTCCGTGACAGGCGTGCCATCCCGGCGGGTGAGCAGAATATCACAGGGCGCGTCGATAGCTAGCCCAATGACCTGATTTCCTTGTACTCCACTCGCTTGCAGACAGCCCTGGACTGCCAGCACAAGCGCGTTCCACCAGTCCTCTGGGTGTTGTTCTGCCCAGCCAGGCTGTGGGTAAAACGTCGTATACCCCTGATCGGCGAAGCCAAGGAGCTGCCCTTGGAGATCGAAGAGCGCGGCGCGTATGCCCGTGGTGCCCGCATCGATACCTAAAACCAGATCCCTACTCATAGTATAGACACTCCCTATTTTTCGCCGTAGACGTGCGCTTCGATGCCCAGTAATTCAGCGACAGTCTGCAATTCCTGCACCCAATCTCCATAGACCGCGTGAATATGATTGCTGGCATAGGTCGCCACAAACTCATCAGCGGAGCAGGTGAAACGTGTGAAGGCATGAGGCCACGCCAAGTCTGTTTGTTTCATCAAGCGCATGTTTTTGTCCGCGTCATACTGAACGAATTCGCCGCGCAGGATCGCCAGCCAGTAGGTACCGTTGCGGCGCGTCAAGCGTGCAAACGTGGCTTCGCCTGGGTGGGCCAGATGATGGACACTCGCGCCGCCCGCTGGAAAATAGAACCCTTCGGGATAAAAATGGACCAGGGGCAGATTGTCTTTGGGATCGAAGGAGCGCCCGGCAAAATACGTCGCGTGCTCACCAGAGTTGCAGAGATCCCACATATCCAGATCAGCATGATAGTGGCGCACATCGGCGAACAGAACCGGCGTATGGGCCAGATGTTTGAAGATCTGCATCGTCATAGCCGCATCCATATCAGCCTCAGTCGAGCAGACATGCGGCTCATGTGGGCCATCCCAGTCGTAGGGATCGTTGAGGAAGGCTTCGGTCACATCCATCGTACAGAAATTATTGGTGAGTTCAGGCTGACCTTTGATCCCCGAAAAGTCCAATCGATACTCTTCAATTAGACGTTTGACCGCATAGGTTGCGCGAACCTGTGTTTTGAGCTTTTCGGGGGTGAGTTGTTTGCCATCATAGTGGATATGACCAATATTCTCCTCTAACCATTTGAAGGCAGACTCGACCTTTGCCTGTGGCACTTCAGCCGCCAAGCGTACAATTTCGCCCTGGTCAATATGCTCTACATCGACGCCAAAGGTCTTGAGCCAACTTGCGGGATCGGCGGTGGCTGTATACATGCCCATTGGACGACCACCGAAGAGGCCAAAAGTTTGACCGCGCAGGCCCGAAACGGCTCCAGCAGCCCGCACAAAACTGCGTATGTTCGCGTAGATCGCATCATCGCCGATATCGCCATACGCGCGTGCATAGGTAGTACCAGCCTGGTTGAGTGCACCCGCGCTGGCGAGCATACCGACCAGACCAGGATACTGGGGATCGATATTGCTAAACAGCAGGAAAGGGCCGGGCGCAAAACGCGAGGCCAGCGCGGGCAAGTTCGGAAAGACCCAGACTGCGAAATTAAAGATTGTGCAAGCGCAGCCAGCCGCATTCAAGCGTTTTGCCTCGCATACAGCCTGCTCGTTGGTACAAATAATTTCTTCCCCCGTTATAACCTGATATCCATCTGCTTCTAATCTCGCTTTGATCCGATTCTGTGCGTTCCGGTTGAACTGATCAATTTCCTGGGCGACAAAAGGACGACCATCGGAAAATGTGAGCAGACCAATTTTTATCATTGTACATTCCTTTCAACGTAAAAAAGTTGTGATAACTCGCCAGGGTTGTAGGAGTGGTGACGCGTGGTGTAATCCACGGGTAGCACCACGCGTCACCACTCCTACAACCCTGGCTCTATTGCAAACTGCCCGTTCTCAATTAGCAGCGTCGTTTGCCGTGACATTCGCACGCGGGCGCGTAGAATCACGCACGCGCAAGGTTGGCATTAAGACGATCTCCTGCTTGGTAAACTCTGTGGAGCTTTGCAAGCGCTGGAAGAGCCGCAGGGCTGCTGTGCTGCCAAGTTCGTACACTGGCTGTGTCACTGTCGTCAGCGAAATAGTGCTGAGTGCCGCCCATGGCATCTCGTCAAACCCCACGAGAGCGATATCGTCAGGGATGCGCAAATTGCGTTCATGGATAGCTTCAAGTGCTCCCAGGGTCATCAAGTTGTTTGCCACAAAGAGAGCATCGATGGGCTGTTCCAGGTCCAAAAGCGCGTGAGCACACAAGCGCCCACCTTTGTCTTTAAAATCATCAACACGCTCAAGTGCAGGATCATAGACAATGCCTGCTTGTTTGAGCGCTTTGCGGTACCCTTCAAGGCGTTCGTAGCCTGTGGTTGTACTGATGGGTCCAGTGATAACCCCGATGCGGCGATAGCCATTGGTAATCAGGTGTGTGACCGCCTCATAGGCTCCATGCACATTATCCGTGAGCACTGCATCGGTGGTAAGATCTTTGACACGTCGGTCAACGGCCACAATCGGGATACTGTGTTCGCGAAAAAGTTGCAGCTTTGACGGCTTTTCACTGGCAGGCACAATAATAGCACCTGCTACACGTTCAGCACATAAAACCTCGATATACTGCTGTTCTTTGTGAATATTCTCGTCTGAATTGCAGAGTATCAAGCTATAGCCATTGCGCTGAGCGACATCCTCAACACCACGGATCAGGGCGGTAAAGAAAGGATTTTGGATATCGCTAATCAGCAATCCAATAATCTTCGAGCGCTTGGCTCGCAATGCTTGTGCAGCACGACTCGGCTGATACTGTAATTCTTTGACAGCCACGCGCACACGAGCCGAGACTTCCTCATTTACATGGGTCGTTCCGTTGAGGACACGCGATACGGTAGCGATAGAGACACCTGCACGTTGAGCAACATCTTGAATGGTTGCCATTTGTCATTTTTCCCTTCTATCACCTTCTATAACAGCAGAAGGGAATAGATGACACGAACACGAGAGAAGTACTACGTTGAATGATAGCAACGCCCAACGTTTTTTGCAAGAGTAAATTAGCGTCCTCCAAGGCCACTTAGAGCAATACCACGTATAAAGTACCGTTGCGCAAGGAAAAAGATCAGGATCAGTGGTGCAATGGTCATGGCTGATGCAGCCATACCCAAAGGAACACTATTGAACGTTTCACTACCGCCACTGGTGAAATTCGCCAGACCCACCGTCAATGTCATCACACTGTCGCTTTGCAACATAATCAACGGCCAGATGAAATCGTTCCAGACGCTCATAATCGTGAGTACGCCCAGCACCGTCAGAGCAGGTTTACACAGAGGCAGGATGATTCTCCAGTAAATGTAAAAGAGACCTGCGCCATCGATAGTTGCTGCCTCATCCAGTTCGCGTGGAATGGATAACATGTATTGGCGTAGCAGGAATGTACCGAAGGCGCTGCCCAACATGCCAGGGATCGTCATGACCCAGATCGTATCGAGCCAGCCAAAGGTCTTCATCATGATAAAGCTGGGCACCAGAGTCACTGAGACTGGGATCAATATTGTTGTCAGATAGAGAATAAACAAGACATTGCGTCCTGGAAACTGCAAGCGCGAGAAGGCAAACGCAGCCAGAGAACAACAGACATATTGCCCAAGTGTTACTGCGGCTGCATACAAAGTTGTGTTAAAGAGATAGGTCAGGAAAGGCACCGCCTGGAAAACATCAGAGTAGTTATGCCATTGAGGCACAGCAGGGAGCACCGACGGTGGGAACATGGATGACTCTAGCACTGTTTTTAAAGACGTACTGAGCATCCATAAGAAAGGGATAATCGTTATCAACGCCACTGCAATCAGCGCAATGTAGATGAGAACCTTGAAGCTGATGTTCTTCATAAGAACATCTTTGCGCCTTTTTGCTAGTCTTCGAGGCTGAGTCTTTGCTAACGCTATGTCGGCCAGAGCTTTCTCTGAAGGTATTTCTACACGCATCGTACTTTCTCCTGAGTCAGTGTATCGTGTTATGCTTCAAATTCTGATGCTGCATTGACAGCGTTACGGCTAATACGCATTTGAAGCATAGTTACCGCAAAAATAATGGCGAACATGATGTACGAAATTGCGGCAGCTTCACCAAAGCGGTTTTGCACAAAAGCACGCTGGTACACCAGGAAATACAGGGTAGAAGTTCCATAGTCTGGACCGCCATTTGTCAGATAGTAGACCTGAGCAAACAACTGGATAGTGACAACAAACGAAGTGATAGAGACAAAGAGCATCGTTGGCGAGATGAGCGGCATCGTAATCCGCCAGAAACGCCTCCAGCCAGTGGCTCCATCGATAGATGCAGCTTCCAACAAGGATTCAGGCACGTTTTGGATGGCCGCCAGCAGAAGAATCGTGGTGAGGCCAAAGCCTTGCCAGATGCCCATAATACACAGCGCGACCATGGCCCAGACTGGATCACTCAACCAGGGAATCTGAGCAATGTGTAGCCCCGCCAAGGTATCGTTAATCAACCCGTTATTGTAGTCGTAGATCCATTTCCAGATGACCGCCACTGCTAATGCAGACGTGACGACAGGGACGAACATTGCTGTGCGAAAGAAAGACAGGCCGATCACTCGTTGATTGAGCAGTTGCGCTACTCCCAGACTCAGCAGGATACCGATTGGCACGGTGATCACTGTATACACCAGCGTGTTGCGCAGCGTGATCCAGAAAATAGGGTCTTGGAAAATGCTGACAAAGTTTGCCAGCCCGACGAATTGTGGAGCCGTCACCCCATCCCATTGTTGCAAACTCAGGTATAGTGCAAAGAACACGGGAAAAGCAAGAAAAACCAGTACGCCGATAAAACTTGGTGTAATGAACAAGTACGCCGCCAACGTATACTTCGTGCTTCTTCGTCGCCGGGATGAGGGACGAGCGGACTGAGGAGTAATCGCAGCCATAAACAGACCTTTCTACATACGCAGTTTTGCATACAGGAGCCGATAAACACGGCTCCTGTAGCTAGGCGCTAAAAATCCATTTCTAACGCTTCGTTGTAGGAGTCGTGTGACCGACCTCTACATTCAAGTGCTAAAAATCCATTTTTAGCCGTACTGTTGTATGTTCTGGTTAATCGTCTTGTCCAGATCTGTGAAACTCGCGGAGGCGGTCTTTTTGCCATCCCAGATATCAGTTGTAATGGTATTCCACGGCACGGAGAAGTCGGGCCAGGCGCGGCTGATAGGCAGAGAATGCGTATTCCCAGATTTCAGGATATCGAGGAACAGGTTCGCGTGCGCCATGGCCGCGTTTGATTGTGCATAGGCAGGTGCATACCCAACGCTTTGCAGTGGTGGCAGCCACTGACTGCGCATGGCACATGCTTCTGGCCCAGCCCAGTATTTAGCAAATCTCCAGGCTTGATCAGGATGTTTGGTCTTGGCGCCAATAGAGATACCCGTACCACCGGTATTCGTGCGCGAGGTACCACCACCATTTGGACCTATCGGTATAGGCGCAATATCAAAGTTGAGTCCACTAGCACCCGCAAAGGCACCATAGAACCAGTGACCAGCAATACCCATCGAAGCTTTCCCGCTCATGAATTGCTGGAAACCGGCTTGTGCTGTCAGGTCTTTTGAGCCGGCTGCTACTTTTTTCACATTAGAAAGGTCAGCATACCACTGAACGGCGGCTGTGATATTGGGGTCCGACAGGTTGCTGGAGCCAGAAGGTGGATTGATCGGGTTGGCGAACCAGTTGCCACCATTGGCAGCAGCAACAACACTACAGGCGCTGAGTCCCCACCACCACATTTCGGCATACCCAAAGCGGGAAGTGCGACCACCCGATGACTGGGTCAATTTCGTGGCATAGTCAGTGAATTTATCCCACGTCCAGGTTGGGTCATCCCAAGAGGTAGGCATTGTCAGGCCAGCGGCTGCGACATGATCCTTGTTATAGTACAGAACCGTGTTTGTCACCTGTTCAGGCAACACATAGAGTTTCCCATCCCAAGTAAACATATCCAGTACAGGTTTGTACTCCTGGGAATAGACCTTATCCTGAAACTCTTGATCCTTCTGGATGAATGGACCAAAGTCCGCAAGAGCACCTTTTTGCGCGTAGCTACCATAATCAAGTTCCCACATCATCGTCAGGTCGGGTTCGGCGTTACCTGCCAGTTCGGTGTTGAACTTCTGTAAGTGGTTGACGCCATCACCCGTTTGGATCACGATCTTGATATCGGGATTCGCCGCCATAAACTTGGCAGTGATCTTCTTCGCCATCGCAATCTCATCCGGGTTTCCCTCGCGATACCATACCAAGGAGACAGGAGCAGTACCTGTGGTGGTGGCAGGACCACCACAAGCACTGGCGAACGCGCTCAGGGATGTAGCACCAGCCAGCGCTAAGGCTGATTTCGCGGCAGTGCCTAGAAATTGTCGTCGCGTCCCCTGTCGAGGCAGCTCAGACGAGGCGGGTTGGATACTGGACGTTGTATCCTCAAGATTGGAAGCACCTGCTTCGTTGAGAGGGTTCTGGCTAGTCATCTAATTTCTTTCTCCTTGACCTGCAAAAAAAGACAAATCCGTCGAGATGGTTTTGAGATGCACTTCTGCTTTGAATGCGCAAAATGCACCACGAACGTGCAGCACTGGAACAAGAATACATCCTTTACTGCCTAAATACAGAAGGGTTCAAACGGCGATCACTCCCGTAACGATAGCCGTTCATGATCGAGGTACTCTTGCAATGTCTTCACTACTCCTGTGAAATCATTTTCATATCCGGCGAGTTCCATTCCTCCTCTGAGAAATCATTTTCACGCGCTTCCATGTATCTCTCTATAGCTATGTGAGCAAGTATAAGGTCAAGTAATAGGCTTTGTCAAGGGTTTTGAGAAGGGTAAAAATTTTGGTATTCAGAAAAATGTGCTGCTTTTACTGCTATTCCACTTGACAATTACCATAAGCATTAGGTACCATTGCTTTTAAGCATTTATTTTGTAAAGGTTTTCACAAAATTGAGGTGAAAACCTTTACAATAGTTACTCAAGGGAGAGAGCATTATGCAAGGACGTCTCACCAGCCGCTTCCTGATGGCTTTTGTAATCGGAGTTACACTTGTTTCTCTGATGGCCTCTTCTACTCGTGCAGTTGCCCAGATAACGAAAATGAAAACACCTGCCACAACGATTGCTCCGCAAAGCACCTTCTTTGCCACAGCGCAAGAGGAATCCTACTCGACCTATCAATTGCCGGGCGATGGCGATTTATGGCCCTCATGTTGGGCCGATGACGACAATCTCTACGCAGCGAACGGCGATGGCACGGCATTTACGGGTGCCCAAAACCGTTTTGATATGGCGGTGAGTCGTATCAGCGGGATGCCACCCAACTTGAGCGGCACGACCCTCGCCACGGATGTCGGCACCAATTGGGCTGGTTCCGGGTTTAATCGCAAGCCAACGGGGATGCTCTGCGTCAACAACGCGATTTACTTGGCCTTCCAGAATTTGTCAACCAGTACCTTTAATTCCGCTCCTGCTGCCTCGATTGCAAAATCCGTCGATCATGGGGCAACCTGGACCTGGGACACCAGCGCTCCTATGTTCAATAACAGCATTTTCACGACGCTGTTTTTCCTGGATTATGGCAAGAACAACACGCACGCCATTGATGGGTATGTCTATGCCTATGGCTTCGATACCAATTGGCGCGAGCAGCAGCAGATGTACTTGGCACGTGTGCCTAACACGAGCGTCCAAACGCGCTCAAGCTGGCAATTCTATACCGGGATGAATGGCACCACTCCCACTTGGTCCAGCAATATCACAACGAAAGTTCCTGTCTTGGAAGACGACCGCCTGATGTATCCGCAGACATTTGGCACTTTCTGCTGTAACAACGGGCATGTGCTTGGACAAGGTGGCGTGACGTACGATGCCGCGCTCAACCGCTATATTTTTTCCTCCTGGTCGTATGCCACCCATGAATTTTACGATTCACCCACCCCATGGGGACCATGGAACCTGTTTCTGTCAAAGGATTTTGGCCCCATTCAGTTGAGCCAGAATCGTGGGCAGTACGGCACCAGCATTCCCTCGAAGTACATCAGTGCCGATGGGAAGACGCTGTATGTACAGAGCAATGTCTGTTGTGGCGGAGACTCCTATACGTTCGCTCTACGCAAACTGTATGTGCAACCCTTTACGTCCACCACAGCGACAAATACGCAAAGTAATACGAACAACCTTGCGCAAACGGGCAGTGCGACCACCCCGATCAGCAAGAGCACGCACTATGGCACGCTCTGTGGCCTGAATTGTTCTGATAGCCTGAATGATGGCAATCTTACTGGCAGTGAAGATGACTGGGATCAGGAAGTCAAAGCAACCGACTGGTGGGGCTATACCTGGAATCACGCATATATGATGAATAAAGTTACCTATACAACAGGTACCATTTTTTCTGATGGTGGCTGGTATGCCAGCAATTTGCGTGTCCAGGTGCGTCAAAACTTCCAATGGGTGGACGTAACGGGGTTGAACGCAACTCCCAACTATCCCTACAATAATAGCGCCGGTTCAAATACGACCTACACCTTTACGTTCAATGCTTTACAAGGGGATGGCGTACGCATCATTGGCACACCGGGTGGCACGTCG
>JBDTBU010000255.1:0-11715 GCA_039923935.1 Ktedonobacteraceae bacterium
CATTGGTTCTTGCACGCATAAGCAACGATACGCTTAATAGCTCCAGTTCAATCCACACTGCGAACAGTGGCGAGCGGGATGATCGCTCTCGAAGGCGTTGCGAAATGCCTGGTAGCGCTCACCATGCCAGATCTCCTGGATTGTTTCCTGGAAGATGTTGCCCAGTACACGCTCCTCTTTGTATTCGCGTGCGCTTTTATGTCCAAAAGGCGCGAAACAGCAAGAGAGCACGTTACCGCTGGAGGTAATGTAAGTCAGCGTATAGGGACGATTGCAGCCGGACCAGGGGCGGGCACCGAAGTCGTGAACGAGACTTTCCACCGGCGTGGCGGACCCGGCTGCGGTGAAGGCGATGCCGCGCTCTTTGCAACTCTGTTCGCAGGCACGTACCAGATCCAGTTCCTCGCGTGTTGAACGGCGGAAGAGCGCTTGTTGGGAGTTGGCTAAGCCCTCCTCAAAGAAGACTAAGCGTTGCAGGTGAATCTCCGGCACACCGTTCGCCTCAGCTAGGTCAACCAAGCCAGGTAGCTCGTGGAGGTTCTCTTTCATGGCAGTGAACCAGAGCGAGACGGCTGGTTTACTGGCGTTCTGGGCCTTCTGCATCTCAATAAAGGCTTTGATGTTGCGCCAGATTTTCTCGAAAGCATCGACGCCACGAATATGGGCGTACGTTTCACGCGTTGAGCCATCCATCGAAAGACGATACTCGTCCAGGCCCGCGTCGATCAAGGCTTGGCCGCATTTGGCGGTCAGCGAGATACCGTTGGAGTTGAACAGCACATAGGTGCCGCGCTCTTTGAGATAGCGGATCATCTTCGGCAGGTCTTTGTTGAGCAGCGGCTCACCCAGGCCATGCAAAACGACGCGCTCAAGCACCGGGAACTGATCCACGATAGAGCGGAAATTGTCGAAACTCAGGTCTCGATCATCTTCGCGTGAGAGTAGTGTGCGTGGGCACTGTTGGCAAAATTCATTGCAACGGCTGGTTGGTTCAAGATAGATTGAGCGCGGCAGAGTAACTACCTGCTGTGGCGCTCGCGTGGTCGGTACTGTCGTGGTCATGTATTGCGCTCCTCAAGCTCGCAATCTGAGCGGCAGTAGCAGGCGCGAGCGTGTTATTCACACGCAAGAGTTCAGCTAAGCGCAACAGATCGGCGTGTTCATCAATATCAAAAAGCGGGGCAATCAGGCGCACCGTCAGGCCCAATTTTATGGCTCTGGTTATGGTTTGCTCAGCCACCACGCTGGTACTCATCGGGATCTCAGTAAAGACATCGTGCGGTTCGCGCATCGCGATCAAGTAATAGCCACCGTCATCGGCTGGACCCAGCACCACATCAGCCTCCTGCAAAGCTGCCTGCGCCTGGGCCACCAACTCGCGTGTGATATGCGGTGTATCAGAACCGATCACAATCGTCGAGGTATACCCCTGCTGGTACGTCCATTGAAAGGTATGTAACAGGCGTGCACCGAGATCGCTTCCTTGTTGAGCAAAGCTGCGCGTAAAGTGTGCTAGGTCGGGAATAAGTTCGGCCATAAAGGCGCTATAATCCACCTCGGCAGGTGTATAGGTCCAGTGGAGATCGTAGTTGGTTCCGGCGAAATGGCCTGCCAGATCGATCAGGAAGGCCCGATAAAGTTGCAACGTCTCAGCGTCGCCGAGTGTGCGGGCCAAACGCGTTTTGGTGGTGCCTCGCATGGGATAGCGAGCCATGACGACCAGCGCGGTTTCAGACATGCGGCTCACCCTGTCCCCACGCGTAACGCAGCGTTGTGTGCAACATAGAGTACGCAGCCTTTAGACTGCCCACCAGCGTGCCGCCCACCTTGGAGCGTCCATGACTGCGGCGGCGATAGTGAATGGGCAGTTCCAGAATGCGATACTGGGCGCGTGCCATCTTCACCAACATCTCAACCGGCCAGCCAAACGTCATCTCGCGCATATGCAGTGTTTGCAGGGCAGAGCAGCGTACTACACGGAACGAGCCAATGTCGTGGATTGGCGCACCGTAGAACAGACGCAACAGACGACTGACCAGCCAGTTGCCCAAACGCGCCTGAGGCGGTACTGACCCACGTTCGGCACGTTTGGTGACACGCGAGCCGATGGTCATCTCGGCCCGACCCTCCAGGACAGGGGCGAGCATCATAGGCAAATCGGCGGGATCATCGCTGCCATCTCCATCCATAAAAACCACAATCTCCGCGCCCAGTTCACAGGCTGTCAGAAAGCCTTTTAAGCACGCTCGCCCATAGCCGCGCATCGGCTCGCTGGCAACCTGCGCACCACCAGCTTTGGCTACCATAGCTGTTCTATCGGTGCTACCGTTATCCACCACAATAACCCACTCAGCCTGATCGTGAGGAAGTTCGCTGAGCAACCGACGAATAGCATCCTCTTCGTTTAAAGCGGGAATTACAAAAGCTATCCTACTGCTTGTCATCACGCACTCCACCTTCTCAAAATACTATGAACGGTCCACAAAGACCATTCCACTTGTATCTACACGTCTCAACAAGCAGATTATTTACAAGCATAGCCAGATTATTCGCTTTTGCAGAAACCTCCTTTTTCTCTTGAAGCAGCCATCAGCCGCCAGCCTCAGCATATCAACGTACCTTTTCTATGATCCTAGTTAACCCAATGTACCAGTAGCAAGCGAACAGTGCTTTGTGATACGTTGATACTGTTAGGAAACAAAATCCTTCAGGTTTTTCTTCGCTATGGGCAAGCCAATTGCTTGCATTGTACCATTATTACGAGATGAAAGGAGCATAACATGCAGCTATTTAAATTTACCTGTGGTCCCTATACTATCAGCTTGGCAGATAGCTTACCGCCAATGCACTATTCCTATTGTAGGCGGGCGCAACTGGTGGAGACATTTGAGTTGGAAGGCTCATCCAGTCCCCTGTGCTATCTCACAGTGGCACGCGGCCACGGCTGGCCGTTCCTGATCGTGGCGCAACGCTATAGTCCCGGACCCCAGAGCGGCTTCTATCCTGGTGTGCTCTTTGCTCCCGAAACCAGCCTGTTGCTGCTTGGCGCGGGCGAACGCCTGTTAGCGTATACGCTCGACTCGCCCACCAAGCTGTGGGAGTATCATCTAAGCAGTGGTTTTTCTCAGTGGGAGCGCTCGCAGGATTGCATTATTATGTCGTCCGAGCACGAACTGGCAGTTTGGAACATCCACGGCCAGAAGCACTGGGATTTCGCGGTCTCTCCACCCTGGCAATATGCGATTCAGGGGGATACGATTCATGTCTATATGGGCAACACGCAAACGGCCTTGCATTGCGAACGTGGGATGGTGATTGAGGGAACGGCTGTGCAGAGCTAAATGTATTGCGAACGAATACGTGGCAATATCGCTGACCCATAGAAAGCTCTGGCACAGCGTTGGTGATACTCTCTACTCTATTTTGCTCAGTGTCCGTACTGGTCAACAAGACCATAGATCCCAAATCGCTCCTATTCATATCCCTTTCTGTAAAATCAGTGCTGTATCATTGAGATCGAGATTGAGCGTGATACCTGAATTTGCGTGCCCGACATCGACCTGGAGTCCATTTGTAGAATCAGTTGCCTCTTGAACCTCCGTGAAGTTTGAGACAATCGAGCCTACATTACCTGAAGCTTTCAGGTGGAACGCGGCACTGGCTGGCAAGGTCATATCTATCGCCCCGCTATTTCCACTTATTGTCGAGGTGCTGTCCTGAGCCAGACTGCCCATCAATGTGATCACCCCGCCATTATCGTCAATCTTCGACTGACCTTCCAACGCCACATTGACGAGTGTTATCCTCGATCCATTTGCGCTGAGTTTCATCTGACCGCTCACGTCAAACACGGTGATCGAGTCGTTTGTGTCTAGCTGCAAATTGGTGTGTGGTGGAACGATAAGTGTCACGCCGCTGAAGCCACCAACAGAGCCACAATCGCCCAGTTCGATGGTATTGGTAGTAGTGTCTTGCCCATATTGGGGAAAGATTCCTGACAAAACGACCTGATTTGCCTGTCCGACTCGCACAATGATCGGCTGATTGCAATCATGCACCACAACGCTTGGATGCGCTCCAACAGAGATCGCTACCCCATTATGAGCACGCGAGATCACAAAGCCCAATCCACCTACGATCAATGCAATCACCACCAAGCTGCTGATACAGCCACGCACCTGACGCTTCCCAAGGCGTTGCCTTGCCATATAGATGTAGTCCATGCCTTAGTTTCCCCCTTGTTCATTGATGGTAATAGATCCATTGTTCGTAGATAGTGAGAGCACGGCGCGTGGCGTCGCTCCTACATCGGCGTGAAGCTCAAAGCCATTACCGAAAGCGCTTTGTTGCACACTGGTCTGAGGAATATGGCTGGTGAGCGTGCCGCCATTACCCGTCACTGCATCTATATGCACATTCATGTTCTGTGGTAAAGTGACCGTAATAGTACCCTTGTTATTAGCGAACCCATAGGTTCCATGCGGATCTAGAGATCCCTGAAAGGTAATGGCAGCACTGTTATCGTCCAGAACCACAGAACCGCTCAACTGATCCTGAGTAATATGCAGTTCACCGCTATTACTGCTGAGCAACGACGAACCGAGCAAATGGCAATTTTTCACGGTCAGGGTGCCACTATTGGTTGTTAAAACCATTTGGCCCGTTATACCCTCGACCTGCAAGGCCCAACTATTGGTATCAACTTTCAGATTCGTCTGGGCTGGTACGGTAATATCAAATGTACCTGAGGCATCTGAAGACGAGTCATAATTATAGATGACCGTCTGGTGGTCACTTGACTCTTGATAGACCTCTGGGAAGCCAAAGGGTATACCGAGTAGGCGATGTGGCTGGATAACGATCTGCCCGTTTTGTCCACCTGCATGAATGTGTATCACAGGTTTATTGAGCACAGATTCAGTAAAACCCTCGCTCTCAACGATCAGAGTTGGGTGAGAACCCACCTGAATCACCGTCGGTCCCCCAGTGAGCGAGAGACCTAAGAAGGTGCTTATCAACGCACCAATGATCAGAAGGGCCAGCATCGGTGTGAGACATCCCAGGCACCCACGTAGCCGACCGCGTCTCCTCTGCTGCCGCATGGAAAGCATGCCTGAATTGCCAGAGGGATTGGGATTCCCCCCATAGGGATCTGCATTTGAATTAGAAAATCGCATAGGACTCCTCGATTGTATGTACAAAAACGCAATCTACTTTGTATTCTTTCTGAAGAATAGTGTAGTGTTTCCTAATAGGGGTTGTCAGTGATTACTGCGACAGAAAAGCAGTGAAATGCAGCACAAAAGAGCGGCATGGCAAGCTATCTCCCGCTAACTTTAATATTCATGCGCCAAAAAGGATCGATGGAGTCGGTTACGCTATTGGAACTGCTCGTTTGCGGGCCTCCACCTCCGTTGTTGCTTTGTTCAAGAACATCTCATGCCTGGCAACCAGAATACAAGTTGTTCTGAATTGCTAGGCATTGAAGCCTCTAAAAATGCAACATTGCTAGCATTTTTTCGCACCTCCTCAAAAATCTTCATGGTGATTGGCTATGCAAGAAATCTGTAGCACCGCAGGTATATAATAGAGTATGTACCTGCGGTGCTACAAAATTTCTGAGGAGAAAACGATGACCCTGAACATTCCATTACTGCAAAAACTTACCCAAACACCCGGCATTGCTGGACGCGAAGAGCAAGTGCGTGCCATTATGGTGGCAGAGCTGCGAACACTCACCGACGAGGTGAGCGTTGATCGTCTGGGCAACGTCATCGCCTGGAAACGAGGCAAAAGTGACCGTCGTGTGATGCTGGCCGCGCACATGGACGAAATTGGCTTTATCGTCAAATATATCGATAAACATGGTTTCATCCGTATTCAGCCGGTTGGCGGATTCGATGCCCGCGTCCTCTTTGCGCAACGTGTCATCGTTCACGGCTTTACAGGAGAAAGCCTACGGGGCGTCCTGATGCCAGCGAGCAAGCCCATTCACTTGTTGGGCGACGAGAAACCTGCTGCGCCCAAACTCGATGATTTCTTTATTGACCTGGGCCTTCCCAACGAACAGGTCCGCGCAAAAGTGGAAATCGGCGATATGGTCACGATGGACCGCACGTTGGAAATAGTCGGCGATACAATTATCAGCAAATCGCTGGATGATCGCGTCAATCTTTTTGTGATGCTCGAAGCCTTACGTGCTTTACAGGGTCACGAGGTGACTATTGTGGCTGTGGCTACCGTCCAGGAAGAAGTTGGCTTGCGTGGCGCTACTACTGCCGCCTATCATGTCCAGCCAGACGTGAGCGTGGCGCTGGATACGACACTAGCGGTGGACACTCCCGGCAGTGAAGAGCAGAGTTCTGTCACCCGCTTGGGTCAGGGCACCGCCATCAAAATCTTCGATTCATCGCAAATCTCTAATCCTAAATTGGTACGCCACTTCCGTAATATAGCTGAGCAACAGGATATCAAATATCAGCTTGAAGTGTTGCCTCGTGGCGGCACCGATGCTGGCGCGATGCAACGTGTACGCGAGGGTTCCCCCTCGATTACGCTCTCTACCCCCTCGCGCTACGTCCACACGGTCAACGAAATGATCCATCAGGCCGATCTGGAAGCAACCATTACCTTGCTCACACGCTACTTAGAAGACGCCCACAACGGCGACTATTCGCTGTAGAGGCCCGCTTAGGCGGCAGGTGTCCAAGACTGGCACCTGCCGCCTGGGCTAGTATGGGAGATCAGTTCTGCATACCCAGCAAATTTCCGCTTTCATAACGCTTCAAGCCTAACTGGAAGAAGCCAGCCGCGCCCAACATACTCAGCAGCGTAAAGCCGACCATAGCCCCAGCCATCGGCCAAGTGAACTGGTGCAGCAGTTGGAGCGGCACAAACGAGATAAAACCAGCTGGGATAATAGTGAAAAGCATGACGCGTATCACGCCACTAAAGATATTCATGGGATATGTCGAAAACGTCACGAGTGCTCCAACCATCTGCTGCGTCAGGCCATCGGTGTTGCCTAAAAAGAAGGCCAACGCACCGAAGATAATCACGAACGAGGTGAAGAAGCCTGCTGCACGTTCACGTGTTCTGAAGGTTTTGGTTAATCCTTCCACCTGGATAATCGACATGCTTCTCTCCTCATGTATGGCATTTCTGCTGACTGGCTCTTTACTTTTGCTGACCTGCATGATGGTTTTGGAGGCTGGTCAGAGCAGTTGCTTCAGCCTTGCTCTTTTCTTCAAAGCGTGGGAAAAGCACCTCGCTCTCGCCAAGCTCCCCCAGAGGAACTGCACCCCAAACACCTTCACTATCCCAAACGCCGTTGCTAACCGCAGCCAGGCCCAATTGCCCCAGGATTTTCGCGCTGGCTGTGGGAATAAACGGCGCGAGATAGATGGCTAGCAAGCGCAGAGCCTCGGCAGCAGAATACAGCACAGTATCCAGGCTCGCGCTATTCTCGACGTTGTGGGCCAGCTTCCATGGTTCGCTCTGCTCCAGGTATTGGTTGGTCCGCTTGACTAGGCTCCAGATGCTCTCAATAGCCCGCCCAATCTCCCAGTTCTCCAAAGCCTTTGCCGCTCCTTGTCGCGCTTCGATAGCCACATGTTGAAGATCCTGCTCCAGTTCGCCTGCCACGTCTGGTGCTGGGATGATCCCTTGTCGGTAACGCTTGACCATACTCACCACGCGATTGAGCAGGTTGCCCAGGTCTTTGGCAAGCTCATCGTTATAACGCTGGATCAGCCCGACCCGACTAAAATCTCCGTCTGCGCCAAACGCTAGGCTCCTCAGCACATAGTAGCGCACAGCATCCACACCGAACTCGTCCACGAGAGCAACCGGCGAAACCACATTGCCCCTGGTTTTCGAGATTTTCTTGCCTTCTACCGTTGTAAAACCATGGACAGCGATTCGCTTCGGGAGCGGCAAATTCGCCGACATCAGCATAGCTGGCCAATAGAGGCAGTGAAAGCGTGTGATGTCCTTGCCTATCACATGGGCGTTCGCAGGCCAGTAGCGGGCGAACAGTTCCAGGTTATCAGGAAAGCCCACAACGGTCAGATAGTTAGTCAGGGCGTCAAACCACACGTAGAGCACCTGCTCTGGATCGCCCGGCACTGGTACGCCCCAGGCCCGACGCTGCGGATTGACCTTGCGCGAAATAGCAAAGTCACGCAAGCCCTGACGGAAAAAGCCCATCAGATCGGCCAGTCTTGAGGGCGGCTCGACGAAACGCGGGTGTGTAGCGATATAGGCCAGCAAAGACTCACTATAACGGGTCAAGGCGAAAAAGTAGTTCTCTTCCTCAACCCATTCCAGGGCAATTGTCGGATGCTCAGGGCACTTGCCTTCAACGAGATCTTCATCGCGATAGAAATTGTTGCAGTTGGGACAGTACCAACCAGAATAGAGAGCTTTATAGACATCCCCGCGCTCCTGGGCACGCCGGAACATCTCCTGGGCCGCACGAAAATGCACCGCCTCAGTTGTGCGTATCCAGCGATCATAGGAGATATCCAGTTTCGTCCAGGCCAGCCGGAACGCCTCGTCCATGAGATCAACCCACACATGAAGGTCCACCTGACGCGCCTCGGCAGCTTTCACGACATGCTGACTATTCTCGTCAAGGCCCATGCTAAAATACGTATCGTATCCCTGCAAACGCCGGTAGCGTGCGATAACATCTGCTGCAACTTTTTCCAGCGTGTGCCCGATATGCGGTTCAGCATTGGGATAATCGATAGCCGTGGTAATGTAGTACCGTTGGCCAGTACTCCCCGTCTCGTGACTCTGCTCCATGATCTCACTCTCGTTTCTAGCAATGCTCACAAAAAGAAAAGGGTGTAGGCTATTCGCCTGCACCCCTGTGTGTTTGATTGACTGTTTCTACGCTCTACGATCTTCTTGATCGAGGCGCTGGCAGAGGATGGCGACCACTTCCACGCTGCTGCATAAGAGCGTGGTACAGAGGCATAGTCCAGGTGGAAATGGTCTGCTGCTGCTGTTTGGTCATGAACTCAATCCTCTTCTCAAGACTTGTTGGGTTACAAAATGAACCCACTGGTTTGCATCTTCTCGTGTCCTCCCTAAATATACCCGTTCTGGTTAAATCTTGTCAAGCTACTCAACAGATATTCTGAACAACCCCATGTTTTTCCATAAGCCACACTGGCTCCTTGATAACTTTGACATTACACGGGATATCAGACTACAATGATTTTGTACAATCTGCTCATAACAGCTTACCCATTTCAACCTTTTGCCATACGTTTCCCATCATCGAGGGAAACAGTGTTGTCCATCGTTGAAAAAGAGGTGCACCTCATGGTTGGCGATAAGAAGAGAGCAGGACACTATTTGCATGATTAGACGGAAGGAGCACATCAATGGCGCTTATTCGCACATCACAAGTTGATCTGAAAATCAATGGGGACGGCGCTTATGCCTATGTAGCGCAACCCGACGACGACGCCACACATCCAGGCGTGGTACTCATTCAGGAATGGTGGGGCATCGAACCCCATATACGCAGCATCGCCCAGAAGTTGGCCGCTGAGGGCTTTGTAGTGGCTGTGCCCGATCTGTATCACGGCAAGGTTGCCACTGAGCCGGATGACGCGATGAAGATGTATATGATGCTCACAGGCAACGTTGACCGCGCCTCCAAAGAGATTATCGGTACCCTGGAAACGCTCAAAGCCATGCCCAGCGTCGAACCCAAAAAGCTCGGCCTGATCGGCTTCTGTGTTGGAGGGTTCCTGACCTATACCGTGGCTGCACGCTATGACAATCTAGCGGCTGCTGTGCCCTTCTACGGCGGTGGTTATGATCCTAAGCCCGACGAGGTGGCGAAGGTCAACGCGCCCGTCCTGGCAGTCTATGGCAGCCGCGATGACAGTATCTCTGCGGCTCAGGTCGAGAAGATCGAGCAGATGTATAAAGAGGCTGGCAAAGATATCACGGTGAAAATATACGACGCAGGCCACGCCTTTCTCAACCCCGATCACGGTATGGGCAATGAGGCTGCCGCCGCCGATGCCTGGCCGCTGGCCGTCAATTTCTTGCGCAAACATCTACAATAGGCAGGATTGCATTCAGAACACTTTTACCTGTTTTTTAGCAACAGACCTATGAGAATGTAAAATGCTGCACTCTTATAGGTCTCTTACTGGTTTTTCACAAAATACGTGTATCATTCATATAATGACAGAGACATCGTGTGCGAGAGGGTGTGCATACCAAGCCGCTCATAAAATTTCTGCGCGTTCTGGTTAAATTCCCACACGATCAGTTCAAGCCGTTCAGCCCGCTGGCGTCGCGCCCATAATCTCACAGCCTCAAACAAGCGACTTCCAGTGCCCTTGCCACGCGCTTGCGATGTGACTGCGATATCGGTGATCTCCGCTACAACATGGGGGCGCACACTGTCGAGAAACGCCATAGTGCGCAAGCGTACGAAAGCATAGCCAAGCACCTGCCCGTCCTCTTCCGCCACAAAAGCCATTGTTTGTTCGTTCTCAAGCAGACCGCGCACATATTCTTTTGTAATGCCGGGTGTTCCCTGCTGAAAGATGTGCGGGTTCCCTTGAGCATGGAGTTCCTGACTCTCTCGACTGATAACCTCTAGGGTGGGATAGTCCTGCATGGTCGCTGGACGAATATCGACAGCCATATATGTCTCCTCTGTGATCTTGTCGATGATGGTTGCGTTCTTCTTTTTAGGATACTCACTAACAAAACACAGAGAAGGAGCCTCCTCTCTTGCAACTTATCGCATTTAAAGGTATGCCCGGCACTGGCAAAAGCACGCTGGCACGCGCCCTGGCGCGGGAATTATGCTGGCCTCTGCTCGATAAAGACGATATCAAAGATGTGCTGGATCAGTCTATTCCTGAGTCCGGTGGCCTAGCCTATGAAACGTTGTTCAGCTTGGTGCGCCGCCAAACACTGCTCGGTCTAGATGTGATCTGCGATAGTCCGCTGACTTTCGAGCGTAGCTATAGACAATTACGTAAAATCGTTGCCGAAACCAACGCCATACTGCTCATCATCGAAAGTCGCTGTGCTGATGAACATGTATGGCAGGAGCGGATCGACGCTCGCAAAGCTCTGAATTTGCCAGGGCATCACCAGACCGATTGGCAGGCATTTCAGACATATCGCCAATCGATGTCAGTACAAGCCAGCTATGCCATCACCGATCCCCATTTCATCGTCGATACGCTCCGTCCGCTCCCTGAGCTACTCAGCGAGATTAGACACTGGCTGGCAACGTATCCTGACCCTATACAGCACTCAAAGTAGCGTTGGGGATATGTGTGCAGGCTGCTCCAAACATCTTACAAGACATCAGGCTGAAATAGCTGGAGCACACTACCCTGACTAAGCGCTAGGCACGGCGGCGGTAAAGATCTCCTGGTTGCCGGAGCGCGGGTCGTTCCAGAAAGGATGCACGAAGGTGTTGTCCGCAGCCAAACCTTGGTAGTCGCCGATGAACAGCGAGCCAGATGTATCAATCGGTGCACCCACTGTTGGGTTCCAACTCTGCGTGGTCACGCGAACGTTTGGTAGGAATGAGGCTCCGTGGTCAGTCGATTGGGCTAGGTAGACATCGATCAGGCGGTGATGCTGGTCCTGGCGGGTGTCGAAGAAGGAAATGCTGACCACGCCATCAGGCGCGACGGCAAGCTGTGGTTGGAACTGGTT
>JBDTBU010000256.1:0-3616 GCA_039923935.1 Ktedonobacteraceae bacterium
GCCAAGTATTTCAATGGGGCAGGATCAGCGGCACCTGCCACCACGATGATCGTGTACGCCATCGCGCCATGCTCTTCCAGAATAGCATGGGTGCGTGCGACTGAGGAATTCTTCTGACCAATTGCCACATAGATACAGAGCAGGTCTTTGCCCTTTTGGTTAATGATCGTATCAAGTGCAATCGCCGTTTTGCCGGTCTGGCGGTCTCCGATGATTAGCTCGCGTTGGCCACGGCCAATCGGGATAATCGCGTCGATCACCTTAATACCGGTTTGTACGGGGGTGCTCACCGACTGGCGGGTAATCACGCCGGGAGCCACGCGCTCAATCGGGCGAAATGTGTCGGTGACAATCGGCCCACGGTCGTCTAGTGGCTCCCCCAGGGGGTTGACCACGCGCCCGATCAGGGCATCGCCGGTGGGAACCGAGACCACGCGTCCGGTGGTGCGTACTTCGTCGCCTTCGCGGATCTGCGTGTATTCGCCCAGGATCGGGCAAGACACTGATTCTTCTTCTAAGTTAAAGGCCATACCCATCACGCCCGTGCGTGGGAACTCTACCAGTTCCAGATATTTCACATCTTGCAGGCCATAGACACGAGCGATACCGTCCTGCACCGCGATTACAGTGCCCACGCTCGCCGTTGAGGTTTCTGTGCCTCCAAAGCCTGCGATGTTTTTCTCTATGATGGCACTGATTTCATCAGCCCAAGATGCCATCTGCGTCCTCCTGTGTATTACAGCCCCATCCCATATCTGCGATAGAGGGGATAGTGCGGAAATGTTTTTGCTTTAAGATGTGTGCCTGTTTTACTCTGCCTGCTACATAACGCGTCGGGTGACTTGTCGAGTTTAGTTCAGGTTTGCGCCTTCGAGCACATCGAGGCTGGCCGTTGCCACACCGGTCAACAACTGGCGTTTGAGCGCCTGTAAACGTTGCTGGATGCTGCCATCGATCACCTGATCGCCCACACGAGCCACCACGCCCCCCAGAATCTCCGGGTTGACCTTCGTTTGTAACAGAATAGTTTTGCCTGTTCTACGTTCAAGTGCCTGCTTCACAAGAGCCTGCTGCTTGTCATCCATCGGGGCAGCCGTCGTTACTTCGGCCATAGCCTGGTTTTTATGCTCGAATACCATGCGCTGAAGTTCAGTGGCGATATTCGGCATCAGATTGACCAGATTACGCTGGACGATTAGCAGGGCAAGGTTGAGCGACGTAGGCAGCACTCTGGCGCTCAGCGCCTCACGTAGAGCTGTCTCTTTGCGTTGCGCGGGAACCTTCGGCTCGCGCAGGAGATAGGCCAGCGTATGCTTCGAAAAAAGCTGGCCGAGTCCCTGCACATCTTCGAGCGTGCGATCAAGCGTATTCTGCTTGAGCGCGAGGCCGAACACGGCCTCCGCGTAGCGGCGTGCTATCGCTCCCTTTAGCATTACTGCCTCTTTGTTTCGTTAGCGGTCACGAACTCTTCCACCATGCGGCGGTTATCGTTCGTATCCACAGACTTGCTAATCACCTTGCCGGCAGCCCCAATCGAGAGGTTGACCACCAGGCGACTAATTTCAGCGCGAGCACGAGCTGCCTCTTGTCGAATACGCTCGACCTGTTGCTGCTCAATCTGGGCTGCGCGGGCCTGAGCCTCTTCGTAAATACGCTGAGCCTCTTTTTCAGCAACCTTGCTCGCCTGAGCAATGGCTTCTTGACCCTGGATACGCGCCTCACGCAGAATCTGTTCCGCACGCGTCGTAGCATCCGCCAGATCGCGTTTGGCCCGTTCGGCATTCTCGACGCCTGCCTGAATCAGCACGCGGCGTTGTTCCAGCGTTCTCTGAATGACAGGCAGGCCAAAGTACCCAAGAACCCAGACGACAACGATAAAGCTCAGGAGTTGCGAGATGAAGGCCCATAGGTTTACGCCTAAACCCTCTAACAAGCCAGGACTACTCGCAGCATGAGCGAGCATAGATGAAAAGACCACTGGATTTGCCTCCTTTCCTCAGAGGTAGGTACCGTCTAACTCCCTATTCCGATCTGGCAAACATCTTACTCGGTGTTTTTCTGCCAGATCGGATCAGAAGTATTTATAAAAATGGAGCATAGAGATCACACGAGACGGGCAAGGAAGCCCCGTGCTTTCAAGCCGGGGATGAATTGCCCACGCCCGCAGGCGGACAACCCCTTGCGGGGGAGCCATTTTGTGTCGGAATGGCTCAAAACCCCTCAACGCTGGTTTCCCATTGTTGGTAATGGTCGCCTTGACAAGCTTATAGAGCGGTTTCACGTGCAAAACACTTCCTTAACCCTGTACAGATGTTTAATTTTGCACCGTAGAGCAGCAGGCTGGCGTCGCACCCACTGGTACCTATTTCGCTCCTAAGAGAGTTTGAGCTACGATTGATTGTATCCAAGCGCTGCGCTCAAACTGAGTCTGGTCATGTATGCCGAGATTACCGGGGCTTATCGATGAGCAAGCCCACCTGCAAGCCCTGGCTTTCCAAGCCGGGGTTCATGACTCCAAGGACATCCTACACTTTGCCGAGGAGAATGAAAGAGATAACCAGGGCGTAAATAGCAATAGCTTCAGCGAAAGCCAGCGCGATAAACATGTTGACCTGGATAAGCGGGGCGGCCTCCGGGTTGCGCCCAATTGCGCTGAGCGCCTGACCACCAGCGATACCGATACCAATGCCTGGGCCGATAGCGCCCAAACCGATTGCCAGAGCTACACCAATGATATTTAGACCAGCCATGATAAAAACCTCCTTAGAAGAATAAAACAGCGAACTGTTACAATTACGTTTATGCAATCGACGAGAAGACACACAGAGTACCCTCTACGCGAGTAGCAAGTAAAGTGAAACGGGATAAGCTTAGTGAGTTGCAGCCAGCTTGTGTGCCTTGTTCTCCTCATAATCGATAAAGGCTTCTTCTGGTGTCTCATGTTCATGGTCATGGGCTGCTGAAGCCATTTCCAGGAAGACCAGGGTAAGCATGGCAAACACCAACGCTTGCACAAAGGCCACAAAGATCTCCAGGGGAATGAAGATGAGATTGGCGAACCCCAGCGTCAGGAGACCGAAGACCGCCAGTACCGCGCCCCCGGCAAAGATATTGCCAAAGAGACGGAAGGCAAACGAGAGCAAACGTGAAAGCTCAGTGATGACCTCGATCAAGCCGACGAAAAACTCGATTGGACCTGACACACCCTTTGAGAACAGTCCTTTGACTTTAAAGTACTTGCCCAAGTGTGGACCAGCGCCAAGCATTACAAAACCAAGAATCTGGCAGACCACAACCACAACCAGAGCCATCGCAAAGGTCAAGTTCAAGTCAGTCGTGGGCGGGCGAAACCAGGCCACGAGCTTCGTCGAGTCAGTGCCAAATAGGAAATTGATACCCAAGAAAGTCGTTGGATGAGTTGCCCCATTCACTGTCCCAATCGTATCCATTCCAGGGAATACATCCATCAAGTTCCCCAAGAAAATGAAGATAAACAGGGTTGCCACTAGCGGAAAGAACATCCGCCCTTTTTTTTTGCCCGAAACGCTTTCAACCAGATTTTGTAAGCTTTCCACGGCCCATTCCATAAAGTTCTGAAAGCCTCGCGGTACCCCTT
>JBDTBU010000257.1:0-4856 GCA_039923935.1 Ktedonobacteraceae bacterium
ATCTTCCACCCTTATTCTTTGTCGAGAATTATCTTCAAAATCCAGGATAACAACCTCCAAATGTCTGTCAGAGGAACAATCGCTAGCAGAATTATACCTCAATTTCTTCCAAAAAACAGAATGTTTCGATGTAATCGGCCCACATGTGGAAAAATACCTTGAACAAGCCTTTTAAGGCTTGTTGGAGACTGCCTATTCATGGTATATAATTGAGAACAGACCTCTTGACATGGTGTATTGTTTTAGGAAGGAGGAACATATGGCTTTACCGTGGCACCAAACACTCAGCGTCGAAGAATATTTTGCGCTCGACAGTTCCAGTGAAGAACGCTACGAATATCTTAATGGCGATGTTTACATGCTTGCGGGCGGTAGTCCCAACCATGCAATTATCACCGTCAACCTCGGCAGTATGTTGAAAAATCTGCTGCGTGGGCGCTCCTGTCGCGTCTATAGCCCCGATGTGTACTTCTATCTCTCAGAGAAACACTATGTACATCCCGACGTGAGCGTTAGCTGCAATGAACAGGACCGCAAGAACCCTGACAATATCAAACACCCCAGCCTGATTATCGAGGTACTCTCACCAACAACAGAAGGCGTAGACCGGGGGAAGAAGTTCGGTTGGTATCGCTCCAGCCCAAGCATCCAGGAATATGTGCTGGTAGCATCTGAATATAAAGAGGTTCAGGTCTATCAACATGAACAGAAAAATCTCTGGACACTCAGGACTTTTGGGCCAGATGATACTGTAGAACTCACTCGTCTGGGAGTCAGTTTTTCGGTAGCCGATATCTACGAAGACACCTTTTTTCCAGAAGAAACATAGCTAGCTGCAACAAGAGAGGGAGCCTGACATCACATCAGGCTCCCTTTGTGTCGAGGCTACTTCCCGAATTTACAGCTCACTTGCTTCAGCGTTGTGCTCCTGAACTGGCTGGCCGCATACACGACAGAAGCGTACCTCCGGCGTATTGGTGTGACCACAAGGCGCGACCCATGTATGCACGCCAGAAGAACCAGCCTCCTGGCTAAACGTGACGGGTCTTCTGGGCACAGAGAAATTTCTGGCTGAGCTTGATGACTGCCCTAACACACTCAGTGTCTCGTTCTGTGGTATCTCAGACGCGGCAGGGACAACCACTGGTTGCGAAGCCGCCGCAGGCTCGTCCATAGGCACCATAGTCGTGCTCTCAGCCAGAACATCTGGCTGCGGCGTGTGTGGCAACGGTGCCCAGGTTGGCATGGACGGGCGTTCGGTCTGGACCACTGCTCCATCCTGAGTTGAGAACGGTAGGTGCACGAGGGGTTTCGTAATCTTCCTAGGCGCAATGGTTGCCACTGGCATGGGAGTCGCGTCAAACGCTGGTTGTGGCGTCTGCGGAACTGCACTGGTTGCCTGCTCATACCAGGCTGAGTTATAACTGGCTGGCACAGGTGGATATGTGCCTGACGTTGAACCTAGCATAGGCGGATAGTTGGGCTGCGGAGGTACGTATGCACCCGGCATACCACTTTGTGGGTGAGCATACGCGCCGAAACCTTGAGCAGCGCCCGCAGGTACCGCCTGGGAGCGACGTTTCATCACCACAAAGACCACAGCACCAAGGATCAAGACCACAAGCACGCCCAACAAGGACAGTACGATCATCGATGTAGGATTGGAACCGGGAGTAGAGGGAGTCGTTGCAGGTTGCTCAGTGCTGGTCTGACTCTGAGCATAGGCTAGGTAAGGGGCCGCTCCCAGGAAGCCTGGATAATTATCCACCAGATCTTGTAGTTCCCGGAATGCCGTGTGCCAATGGCCCGCCGATGTGGAGGCGTAGTCATTAAAAGCTTGTGCCCAGGCATGTTGGAATGCTCCAGGGGTCGTATTGATGCTCTGCGCCTGAATCAGGGTGCGAGCACTATTGGCAGCTTGAAGGAAGGTGGTTGAGCCTGTTTCATTGGGATTAAAGAGGCCAAAGCTCACAATACCCACAATATGACCGCTGTCGTCCAAAACCGGGCCGCCGCTATCGCCATGCTCAATATTGCCGCCCACCTGGATCAGCGGCGCGTTTGCATCCGTAGTCTTAAGAGCACTGACATAGAGCGTATTGATGGATGAGGTCAGCAGATTGATGGGAGCAACACTCACATCGCCTAAGCCAGGGAAGCCAATCACCGTCAGCTTATCCTGCTCTGCCACTTGACTGGAATCGTCCAACTGAATGCTCGGCATATTATCCATGCCAGTTACGTGGATAATTGCCACATCCATTGCATCAAACGAACTCTGCGCCTCGATGCGATCAACCGCAGCATGGATCTTGGCTGGCACATCTTTCAACTTTGTACCACTCATTGGACCAGCATAGGCGGTGCTCAGATACACCTCACTGCTCGCTTGGTCATACGCTGGTGTAGATGTGAAAACACCCGCCTCAAGTTCTGCCACCACATCACTACTGGTAGCAGGCTGATTCACACGTAAATGCGCGTTGATATAGTCCGCAATATCAGATGCGGCAGTCTGGTAAAGAAAATCAGTAATGCTCTGATCGTGCGGGGGATTCACGACGTGATCGGCAGTCAGGATATCACCATGAGCACTGATAAATGCGCCACTACCGCTCAACTCAAGCGGGTAGTTGCCGCCACCAAGTGGGAAAGTGACGCCTTGTGACGTTTGCGTAAACTGGACGGTTAGACGTGCACCGAGCTTGGTAATGATACGCACGACTGCCGGACGAGCAATATCCACCTGGCGCACAACAGGATCAGCGATATGCCCCCCAGGCGTGCTCTCCGCCATCGCAGCGAAAACCTGTGATCCACCGCCCATACACCCAAACACAGAAAGACATATACATCCAATAATGCACAAGACGCCAGGTGATTTGCGCAACCAGACTGGTACCGCTCGTGATTTTCTCGGAAACTGCATCTACCATTTGCTCCCATACATTTTTAAAGTCAACGTTTTCATTATTGTAACATACGTAGCTCTACTTGCCTTGGTCTATAGGAAGCACATCAAAATATATCAGTGCCATTCACGAGCCAACATACTGTAGACAACCAGATCCACAAAATGGTCATAGAGCCACTCACCGTCGCGCAACACCCCTTCTTGCGTAAAGCCCAAACGTTCGGGAATCGCCCGGCTGCGTGCATTGCCGGTTGCGCAAAGAATCGCTACGCGGTTGAGCGTGAGTTTCTCAAAAGCAAAAGCAATCAGGGCACGACACGCTTTAGTCATCAGTCCCCGGCCCTCAAACGCGGCCCCCAGCCAATAGCCAATCTCTACATGGCGATTGGGCCAGTTGACCGTGTGATAGCCAATTATCCCGGCCAATCGGCCCTGCGAGAAAATGCCCAAGTTGAACCCATCATTCTCCACATAGCGTTGCAGGGAGCGTAGTACAAAACTCCTACTACTCTCAACGGAAGTCTCGTATTCCACCCAGGGCAGCCATTGTCGTAGATATGCCCGATTGCTATGAGTAAGTTGGTAGAGTTCTTCTACATCCCATTCCTCCAAAATACGCAACTCTACCTCTGCGTCAACAGGAAGAGTAAAACGCGCTTTATGCTCCATATCTATTTTTCCCTTTCAACATGCTATAACAAAACCCATAGAGGGCGAGGTTTGCTTGATTATAGCACGGTGATCTCACATACTGACAAGCAAGCGCACCAACTTGGTCTGTGCAGCATTTGTTAATACGTTGGAAATGTACACGCCAATCGGACTAAAACGCAACCCGGCGTGGACGCCAAGCCAGTGTATCCTGTTGTTGTGAATAATGAAGTAGCGGGGCTGTGTCAGGCAAGAGAATGCCGTGAGAACGCACCATAGTGTTGTCAATTATCTCTAGCTCGGCTGCTTGCAAGGGCCAGGGGCCATGATGGATATCCACTCGGTAAACCCGACCACGCGTATCAAGTGTATACAGGCAGTAGCGCTCAGTCAGCCAGAATGGCAAGCTTCCTGGAGTGGCATAGGTAACGGGCGCGATGGGACGATACCGCGCCTGGTATGCTGCTGGAGGATTCCCTGCACGTGTGCGCCGACTACTATAATGGATGGCATCGCCCTGCCGCACAACGCTCATGCTAGCGTTGAAATAAGGCAAGGAAAAAAGCGTGCGAGCAACCGCAACGAAGAGTGGATTAGCGGCGTCCAAACTGAAAAAATAGACACCTGGCACGCCTTGTACTGTGACATAGGTGCGTACATTAATTTCAGGTGATTCCGATAATTTTGGTAACGCAGGCACACCGCGTGGGCATACTTCGTGCATCTGAAATGGCACAATTCCGACCCAAGCTTCCTGTTCGAATGTATCCAGCGTAAGGGCCGTAGGAATCAACAGGCGCAATGTTTGCGCTGCAATTGGCCAGTGCGCAAAAAGGAGTTCTCGCCAACTCTGACGCAGAATCCATTCTCCCCTGGGCAGAGGCGTCTGGCGATGGGTGTATTGTTGCAGGATGGCACTCGTATTCATAGCAAAAATCTCCAGCTTTCTTGAGCAATCGTAAAATTCCGCTTCATTTCTACTCAGATCATACACCTGGGGAACTGAAAAATCAGGTGGATCGGCGCATACAAAAAACATGAGCTAGCTCACCTAAAAACGTTACCTGATTAGAGCATACGGCAACTGATAGGTAGATTTGGGTGTCTCAGTACAATAAAAGTAGAGAAATACGTTACGTCTGGTTGGTACATGTCGCAAGGGGGATTTTTCTACAATGGGAAGATGGGATAGTTTTGCAAAATTGCTCATTGGGTCGCGTCCACAGCAATATGTCAGTTGGCTCATCGCTGGTGCGGAACTGGTCGAAGTGCTAAACGTCGAACTGAATGC
>JBDTBU010000258.1:0-14900 GCA_039923935.1 Ktedonobacteraceae bacterium
TGGCTTGGGCAGTTTGGACATTGGTGAACTGATCGGTAATCATGTGAAAGTTTTCATTTGCCAGAAGAAAATTTTCATCTATCCGGGCGAATTGTGCGTCGCTTTTCTCTTCTTGCTCTTTCTGATAGGCAGCGTTTTGCGCAAAGCTCTCCGTCATATCGCGGTGTATTTCCGCGATATCGCCGTTGATCTTGTTAAAGCCCGTATCAACGTGCTCTTGCAGATTGGTCAGAGTACGCAGGGCGTCGCGGGTCATTTGCTGGTTAGAGCGCAGGAGAGCACGGGTCAGGCCACCTTCGACATACATGCGATCCTGGGTCGCTTGGGTCTGCTGTTCGCTAAGTTCGAGGAGTTCCTGTGCTGCTTCCAGAGCGGCCACGCGATCCTCAAGGGTCTTTGCCATCGTTATCGGTTTCCTTCCCCTATGTATTTCATGGAGTGTAGCAGGTGGGACGAGCCTTGTCAATTCAACTTTCGCTCGTTGGTCTGTATGGAAAGATGGACCTCGCGTGTGTCTCTTATGCGAGATCAGCAGGCAATGGCTCATCGAAATTGACGCCCGTGTAGAGTTCATCCAGAGCAATTTCGATATCCATAGAGGGCAGAATCACCTGTTGGCCAGATCCATAGATGGTATGTTCCCAAAGCGGTCTGGCTGAAACTTCTACCCGATGATAGACCTCTACATGTGGTGCGAACTGGCTTACGAGCACGATTTCGTAGAGCGTGGGCAGCGCCTGATAATGGGCGAGTTTTGTCCCACGGTCATCCTTTTCAGTGCCGGGCGAGAGCACTTCGATGACGGTGTGTGGTGAGCGAATCAGCTTGTTGCCACGACTGCGGTCTGACACGTCGCAGGAGATAGTACAATCGGGATAATAATACTCGTTGTTACCGTTTTGCTTTGTACCAATAAGCACCTGCACATCAGGCCCAAAGACCTTACAAGGCCCGTTGAGAAATTGCTGCTTGAGTGCCGTCCGTACATTGAAGCCAATCTCGTCAGCTTCGATGGTACCGCCCGCCATGAGTCTAGCAACGCCATCAATGTATTCATAACGTGCATCGGTTGCACTCTTGTCAAGCCACAAATACTCAGCTTCACTCATTGATCCGCCACAAGATGGCGCATTACTCTGCGGTTCAATTGCCATGTCTCTCGCCCCTGCTTTCTACACTAATCTGCCTATTCCTATGTATATTATACATGAAGAGAGAAATGCGTTGAGCGTACAGAGCAATTTTTGCGCCAAACGAAGCTGCGTTTCTCTCACAAGCGCCGCCTCTTTGCCACATCCTCCTCAGTCGTGCCGCCTGTCACCAGTTCGTACAGCAGTGCCTCGCCCTCTTTGGGACGCAGGACACGGCCCAGGCGTTGGATATACTCGCGTTTGGTGCTGTTGCCGCTGACGATGATCGCCACACGGCAGTCCGGCACGTCCACGCCCTCGTTGAGCACACGCCCACTGACGAGCTTGGTGTACTGGCCGCTGCGGAAACGTTCGAGAATCGACCGGCGCTCTTCCGTCGGCGTTTTGTAGGTGATGCTGGGCAAGCAAAAACGTCGGCTGATCTCGTCCACAACTAGATTGTATTCGGAGAAGAGGATCACCTGATCGGTGGCGTGTTGCTGCAACAGACGCTCGATCTCGGCATATTTGCGCGGCGCGTTCATGGCGATGTTGCGCGACTCACGCCAAGCTAGCAGGGCTTCGCGAGCGGCGGGATCGCGAGCGCTGAGATAGACAACCTTACGTTGAAAGTCTTCGGGCGAACTGATAATGATATGCCGACGCTGCAAAAAGGTGCGGTATATCTTGCGCTGTTCGGTGTAGCGAGCCTCATCCTCTGGCGAGAGGGCGATATCGATGCACGCCTCACGATACTGCGCTAAATAGCGATCTCCGGTCAGGTCAGCGGGCGAGCGGCGATAGACCTCCGGGCCAACCAGAAAGTCCAGATCTTCATGAGCCATGTCGGACCGTTCAGGCGTCGCACTCAGGCCCAGACGCAAAGGCGTAAAGGCACTCTCGGCGATCTGGCGATAGGTTGGGGCGGGCAGGTGATGACACTCATCAAAGATCAGCAGACCAAAACGGCGCAGTTCACGCGGATAAAGGGCAGCAGAATCGTAGGTGATAATCGTGATCGGTGCCAGTTCTTTCGCGCCACCGCCAAAGACACCAATCTGCGCGGGATCGAGCGTAAGAGTAGCTGCCAGAGCAACGCGCCACTGGGCTAGCAAATCGAGCGTCGGCACCACCGCCAACGTCCACAGGCCCAGCGCGTGGATGGCTTGAGCCGCTACCAGCGTCTTGCCAGCGCCAGTCGGCAACACCACTACACCAGCGTTGTGCGCCTCATGCCACTTTGCCAACGCCTCCTCTTGATAGGGACGTGGCTGAACACTCAGACTGGTCGCAAAGGGCAACGCGGGCCGCGTCTCGAATGCCAGCTCAAACGGCGTATGTTGCGCCTGCAACGCCTGTGTGAGTGCGGTGAAGTGAATCGGCTTTGTACGCAAAAAGAACGCACGTTTATCACGAGCAAAGTCTCCACGCAGTGCAGTCGGCAGATGCGGCCCACAGAGCGCGTCCAGTAGTTCAGGCGTGGACAACTCCGAAAGGTCTGTTGGCGGGATTAGCGCGAGATCGCGGCCCCGGAAATCGAGAATAGTGTTGGACATTGGATGTGCTCCTACTCAAGCCTCGGCTACAGACGGATCGATCTCCAAACCCATTAGATAGCAATCAACAAACTGCCCGCCGATATACATATCACGCGTGCTGCAACCCTCGCGCACAAAGCCATATTTCTCGTAGAGATGAATGGCAGGCAGATTATCGGTGCGCACAAGCAGATTGATCTTGCGCACAATCCCACCCACTTTAGCCCAATCGATCAGATACGCCAACATATAGCCGCCAATGCTCAGTCCCCAATATTTTCGCAACACAGTGATGCCAAATTCACCGACATGGCAAACACGCGGGCGTTTGCCCGTCTGGAAACTCAGGATGCCTGCAAGTTCACCAGCGATCTCAGCCAGCAAATAGAGACCAGTCGGCGAGTCCGCGCACGCCTGGAGAAAGTCGCGTTCCTCTTCAATGGTGATATCCAGATCACCAGGGCCACGCGTGAGATTTTCGCTCTCGCCGGATGTCTGTTCCATATGCCCAAGGATATGTTCAGCGTCATCCGGTGTCGCTTCGCGCAGGGTGAGTGTCAGGTTGTTTTTCAATGTATAGTGCTGTGTCATCAATAAACCCTCCAACGATTGTTGTAGAGCAATTATAGATCAACACAAAGAGCAAGGACAAGTAGCATTCTATTTAAAGCGTTGTGACACTGATACTGGACACGTTCACAATGGCTCCAGAACTGGCTATTTGGAAGGGGCCGTTGGAGAGCACGTCGTTCTGGATACTGGTGGCGAAACTTTTCCTTGCACCATTGATGAGGAAGGTCACATTTGATCCCCGCACTTCAATGCGATAGGTATGCCAGGTGGTGCCAGGCTCATAATCGGAAGTCACCATAGGCGAATTCATATCATCCATTGGCTCAAGATAGACCTGCACTTGCGCATTAGCAAATTGATTATGTGCGGCTGGACTGAGCAAATTGAGGATACCGGCGCTATAACCATCTCTGCCCGGCGCTTTTTTAGCGTTGACAACAAAGTTTCCTCCATTCTTGGGCACGCTCACAATCTGGAAGTGCACCTCAAGCGCATAATCTGAGACTGCCGATATATATGGCACGGTGAGGGCATTACTGTCGCTCAAATCAGATTGCGGTATACCATCCACGATCTTCCATCCCGGTGGATTTCCCCAAGCCGCTAATCCCTGCGACCAATCAGACTGGTAAAGAACGGTTCCACTGGGAACACTCGGCGTCGGCGTATGCGTAGCTAGAGTTGCTGTCACCACTATTTGCGTCTGTGCGCTACCTGCTGAGCAGCCAACCAATGCTAGGATGAACAAGATCAGAGCCATGATCTTGAATATGCGTCTCATTGATCGATTTTTCCTTCTTCATTTCATTTGAAACTGTCATTATCTACTACGATAGTTTCAAATGAAATATCACCAATATACGAGGCAGAATAGCGCACCATGAAGCGTGCGAACGTACTAACAATCACAATAAACTAGTTGTTATACAAGTACTCGATTGTGAAGCAAACGATTGACAGCACAACAACCAACCGACTACAATAGGGGAAGCTTGCTAAGGAAGGCATACCGCCTCGATTGCTCCTGTAAAAGCAGTGAGTACCATTCAGTCTACATTTCGCCAGTGGTACCGCATCCAAAGCAGCAGTTTCTATTGATATATGTTTCTCTATTTCTCTGATGGAGGTGCTGTGTGTTTAAACCACATCGATTCAATCCTTTATTAAAAGCTGTGCCAAACCAAATCCACGCGGAAAAAGTTTCCAGTGATCTAGTTCATGGCCATACGCATGAGGAACTGCTCGCCGCAGCAACGCAGACCACGACAACTGATCAGGTCAAGGAAGTCAAACAAACCACCACCACCGAGCACGGAACAGCTCACACGACCACCGAGGTCGTTGCGGCAGAAGTCATCACAAAAGAGACGCCAGCGGGACATGGGAAGGTGCACAAGACCACCGAAATCGATGCCACGGCAGAGGTGACGAAAACCGTTGCACCAGCCCATACCCACAATGGGGATACGAAAGTTGTGGAGACCACCGAGACCCTATCCCATGTGCATGCAACCATAGAAGGTATGGCGACGGTTGAGATGACACCGCCTCATCCACCACGCGAGGAGACGCCGGAATATGTGAAAGCGCACCACCATATGACCAGGGTATTGGATTTTCCCTGCGCCATGTGTGGGGTAAAGAATTCCACACTGAAAGACCCCAAGGAAAATCCCTTTGGTGCGGCGGCTCTTGAAACTCACCACTATCCCATTGAGCGGAGCCTGCTAGACGCCTGCGATCCTCTAAAGGTCGGGCTTGTCTTTCCCCAAGTGAAGGATCAGGCAACATTGGAGGCCTTTGTGGACTCTGAGCATAACCTGATGGTACTTTGCGATGTGCATCACCGCCATCCGCTGCATGGAATTCATCACCTAGCTCCGCAAGACTTTTTTGTGCAACCATTCCTGCTAGAGGGATATGAAGTAGTTGTCACTAAAGATGAAGAAGCCCAGGCGATGCTAATAGACGAGCAACTGGTTCAGAACGTGGAAAAACGCTTAAAGCAGTAGTCGTACCTGGAGGTGAGCGCCACGTTGGCCTGTTGAGAGGACACTTGGGCGCTCACTTTTGTGCCTAACTGGGATGAATGGCGCGAAGATGTGCCAAGCATCTTTTTTTTTGCTAAAATGGTAGCATATGAATGTATACCAACCCTCTTCTTTTGCTATTTGGCAAATTTCAAAAGAGAAACCCTTGTTTTCACAAAAGAGAAGCAATTTTTGAGGCTATATCAGGGAAGTCGTGCATGAATCAGAATTATGGAGCGCTCAGAGTGGTGCGGGTGCTCTCAAGCAACCGCGCACCGACTGGCGAGGCACCTACACAGGGTCGATCCCCTAGCGGCTGGCTACCGGCAGATGGACTTGTGCATGTACTCACACGCCGGGAGACAGCGCTTGGGCGTGCGCTCAATAACGATATCATTTTGCTGGACCTCACAGTTTCACGCGAACACGCTCGTTTGGCACTCAACGAAGACGGATGGCGCATCACCAACCTGACCGAACAGAACGTCGTGCGCGTCAATGGTCGCCCGGTGCCAGGTGGAGGCAGCTTGTCGGTATCTCCGCAGGATATTCTGGTCCTGGGCAATACAATGCTCCAGTTGATTGCACCACGCAACCATCACAAACTGCTGCTCGCCGATCAAGAAACCCTGCACCTAGAGATCAGCTCAACCCAAAGCTCACAGGCGCATACACCAGACAGCACTGGCAAGCATACCCTTCCATTGACCGAGCACAACGCGTATCCCACAACCATAGCGAAAACGCCAGACAGTGCAAGCAGACTGCCTCAAACCGCGAGCATCAGGTCTGCCCGCTACGACACGCCCTTGCCTTTTCCAGCCACGCCAGGCGAAGAGGGGGAGTATTGGAGCGAAGAAGAGCCGGAGAACGTGCTAGGCGCGGGCATTACCATGCAGTTTGCCCTGCCGCAACGCATGGGCATACACACGCGCTGGCTCATTGCAACCTTTGGCCTGACCATTCTGATGATTAGCACGCTGATTACGCTTATTCTCAGCGGCCAGACTGGTATTACAGCACTGGAACAGAACGGTGTGTCGAGTTTCCTGACCGCTCTGGCAATCCCGCTACTCCCGGCTGTTGGCATCTTTCTGCTCGTCAACTTCATGGATCGCTATGAACGTGAGCCGTGGTTTCTACGGCTAGCAGCGTTCTTGTGGGGTGCGATCATCGCCATCCCACCAGCGATTTTTATTGAAAAGAACATCAATACACTGCTCAGCAATTGGTTAGCGAGTAACGGCAACAATCCTATTATCCACGCGCTCTACCAGGGCTTGAATGCTGGCATCACTGAAGAGACTATCAAGGGACTCGGCCTGATCCTGCTTTTCATTATCTTGCGCGACGAGTTCGATAATGTGACGGACGGCATTGTCTATGGTGCGCTGATTGGCGCGGGCTTTGCGATGGTCGAGAACTTTAACTATTTCGCCGGAAATGGACCTAATTCGCTCTTTTTCCTGTTCGTGGGTCGCATTGTCCTGGGCTGGCTGGGTCACTCTACGTTTATCGCCTGCTTTGGGGCCGCGCTAGGCTATATTCGGCACACGCGCATACGCTGGAAGCAGCTTGTGATCCCCTTGCTGGGCTATCTGCTAGCGGTTGGGCTGCACAGCTTCTTCGATTTTGTCGATTTCCAGGCCAGTGAGATGATTCGCACAGCCTTAGCCAACGGTACCAGCACGAACTACGCACTGGCGGCGATCATCTGCAACTACATCCCGCCTTTCCTAGCTCAGATGGGCCTGCTCTACCTGCTCATCAAGAGCCTAGCGCACGAGGCGGCGGTGATCCGTGAATTCCTCGCTATCGAGGTCAGCAATGGCATCGTAACTATCGAGGAGTACGCGATCCTGCAAAATTCGTTTCAGCGCACAAAGCGCGAGCGTCAAGTATGGCGGCACCAAGGCACACGCCAGTGGTTACGCGTCAAAGCACTGTATCAGACCGAGATCGGGCTGGCTTTCCGCAAATGGCATGTGAACATGGGGGATAAACCGAAGCTCGGCTATCTACAACCAGAGGATGCCTACCGCGAGCGCATCCGACGCCTGCGCAACGAGATTCGTGCCGGTTAAGGAACAGGCTTGGCTCGCTTGACATCTCGTGCGTAGGAGTGCTAGCATGAATAAGGAAGACCTCTGAAAGCAAGTACTTGCCAGCGAAACGTCGCGAGGCGTTTTTCTCTGCGTCTAGCGAGTACGGAAGGAAAAATATTCATGGAAATGCAGCAGAATGATCTGCTACAGATCTATTATTTTATGCGCCTCACCCGTGAAATGGAGGATCGCACCCGCAAGCTCTTTCTACAAGGCAAAATTGTGGGCGGCGTTTATACTGCACAGGGACACGAGGCCACGACTGTCGGAGCCGCAACAATGCTCCGCGAGAGTGACTGTATTGTACCGCAGCATCGCGATTTGGGTATGCATCTTGTACGAGGTGGCTCGCCTCGCGCAGTGATGTGCCAATGGTTAGCGCGTGGCAATTCGCCGACGCTGGGACGTGATGGACAAGTACATATTGGCGATATGCACGGCGGCATTGTGCCGATGATTAGTCTGTTGGGCGAGTCGCTCGCAGTTGGTTGCGGCATCGCGCTCACAACGAAACGTCTGAAACGTACAAGCGTGGTCATGGCCTCTTGCGGCGATGGCGCGACGAATACTGGACAGTTTCACGAGGCGCTGAACTTCGCCTCAGTGCAAAAGTTGCCCATGGTCTTTCTTATCGAAAATAATGGTTACGCTTATTCGACGCCCTCATATAAACAATTCGCGGTCAAAGATCTCGCTGAACGCGCCAAAGCCTACGCCATGCCCGGCGAAAGCGTCGATGGCAACGACGTGCTGGCGGTTATGGAGGCTGTAAAACGTGCCATCGAGTACGCACGCAGCGGCCAGGGTCCGGCGCTCGTCGAGTGCAAAACGTTCCGTGTACGCGGACACTCTGAGGCCGACAAAGCTGATTATATTCCTGAAGATCTGCGTCAGGAGTGGTTGGAAAAAGACCCAATCAAGCAATTTGAAGCGTACCTGATGCAAAAGAATATTTTAACGGCGCAGGTGAAGAAAAAGATCGAGGCACAAATCAAAGCGATTGTTAGCGACGCTGTGGATTTCGCAGAAAATAGCCCGGAGCCTGATGGAGCGACAGTAGCGGATTATGTCTTCGCGCCTGCCGGGCCAATCGCGGTGATTGGCAGCCCTGAAGCACGCGACGAACGGTATGTAAACGCGCTGGATCGGCGCACCGGCAAACCCTTTACTGCAATGAGTGAGAGGTCTTTGACCCTGCCGGAGGAGGTAGGACAGCGATGACTGCGATAACGTATTTGGATGCGATTAGTCAGGCCATGCGTGAAGAGATGCGGCGCGACGAGGCCGTGTTTCTGCTTGGCGAAGATGTGGGTACCTATGGCGGTGCCTTTAAAGTGAGCGCGGGCTTCATGGAAGAATTCGGGCCGGAGCGCGTGATCGATACCCCCATGTCCGAGGCAGCGATTATCGGTTCGGCTGTGGGAGCGGCCCTAATGGGTATGCGCCCGATTGCGGAGATGCAGTATATCGACTTCATCACCTGTGGCTTCGATCAGATTATCAACATGGCGAGCAAAATGTACTGGCGCGTTGGTATGCCTGTGCCCATGGTCATTCGCGGTCCCGCTGGTGGCGGGACAAAGGGCGGCCCATTCCATTCGGGCAGTCCCGAATCCTGGTTCTTTCATACGCCAGGCATCAAGGTCGTCGTGCCCTCAACTACTTACGATGCCAAAGGTATGCTCAAAGCAGCCATTCGCGACAATAATCCAGTGCTTTTTTTGGAGCACAAGTTGCTCTATCGCCAACCAGAACTGCGCGAGGAACTGCCTGAGGACGATTATATCGTGCCGTTGGGCAAAGCAATTGTGCGGCGTGAGGGCGATGACATGACCATCCTCACCTATGGCGCGATGGTCTACCAGTGTCTCAAAGCGGCCAAATGGCTGGAAGAAGAGGATGATCTGACGATTGAAGTGGTGGATTTGCGCAGCTTAAGCCCGCTGGACCGCGAGACGATCACGACATCGGTCAAGCATACCAACAAAGTGCTGATTGTGCACGAGGATACACTGACTGGCGGCATTGGGGCCGAACTGGCAGCCTTGCTAGGCGAGGAGTTGTTCGAGTACCTGGATGGCCCAATCACGCGTGTAGCCGCGCCGGATGCTCCGTTCCCGTATGCTCCTGCTCTGGAGGCGGCCTTCCTGCCCAATGCAGAGAAAATCATTACTGCGGCACGCAAGCTGGCCGCGTATTAAACAACGACAAAGGAGTCGAAAAAATAATGCCAACGCCAGTAAAAATGCCACGGTTAGGCGAAACAGTTGCCGAAGGAACCATCGGTGGATGGCTGAAAAAAGAGGGTGATTGGGTCGAGCGTGACGAATCGCTAGCCGAGATCATCACGGACAAAATTAACGCGGAACTGCCCTCGCCCGTCGAAGGTCGCCTGGTCAAGATTTTGGTCCAGACCGACGAGACGGTACCAGTAGGCACTGATATCGCGCTGATCGAGGCCGATGCCGACGTGAATGAGACACCGACACTAGTAGCAGTTCCCGCATCCACGATGCAAAGTGCAGGGTCCATAACACAACCAATGGCGCAGAGCACTGCAACTGCGAGCAATGGCGTCAAGACTGCTGTACAGCAAAAAAGCACTGAGGAACGTCAGCGCATCTCGCCGTTAGCCCGTCGTCTGGCCCGTGAGCACGATCTAGACCTCAACGCCATTCCTGGTAGTGGGTCTGGCGGGCGTGTGCGCAAGGATGACATTCTGGCCTATATCGAGCAGCGTCAGGCCGCGCCCAGCGTTCAGCCTGCTCCAGCACTGGCTGCCATGCCCGTAGTCGCGAGACCTGCGCCTGTGGTAGCCGCGCCCGTCACGCCCCTTGAACCCTATGTTGCTGGTGACGATGAGGAAGTCCAGACACCCAGCCGTATGCGCCTAGCCATAGCTGAGCACATGGTACGCAGCAAACGTACTTCGCCGCACGCCACAGCCGTGGTCGAGGTCGATATGACCAACATCGCGAAATGGCTGGAGAAGAACAAAGACGAGTTCAAGAAGCGCAACGGCTATGGCATCAGTTTTGTGCCGTTTGTCGTTAAGGCCGTCTGCGAGGGCATTCGCCAATTCCCACTGCTCAATTCGAGTTGGACACCTGACGACAAAATCGTCATCAAGAAGCGCATCAACATGGGTCTGGCTGTCTCTACCGACGCCGGTCTAGTTGTTCCGACAGTCTATGACGCTGACCAGTACACGCTGGCCGGACTAGCCAAGCAAATCAATGGACTGGCCCAGAAAGCTCGTGCCAACAAACTGACCCTGCAAGATATGCAGAACAGCACCTTTGTCGTGAATAATACGGGCACATTTGGTACAATTATCTCAGTACCAATCATCAACCAACCACACGCGGGCATCGTGAGTATGAACGCAGTGGTCAAACGGCCAATGGTGATCGAAGACGACGCCATTGCGGTACGCTCGATGATGTACCTGTGCCTCTCGTTCGATCACCGCATCTTGGATGGCTCCGGCTCTGGTGGTTTCATGAAGACCGTACGCGAGAAGCTAGAGAGCTACTCGCGGGAAATAGATGTATATTAGTTGTTTGTGTTGATGGTTGTATGGGTTGCGCCCACACAACCATCAACACAAACAACTAATATCAGGATACATAAAGGAAAAAAGCAATGGCGACCATGATCCCTGAGCGCCGTCCAGAATGGCTCCGGGTACGCCCGCCTAAGGGTGAGAACTACGAAGAACTGAAGCAGTTAATGCGCAGTAAGACGCTGCATACGGTCTGTGAGGAGGCGCGTTGTCCTAATATCGGCGAATGTTGGGGCCATAAGACCGCAACCTTTATGATCCTGGGTAGCGTTTGTACCCGCAGTTGTGGTTTTTGTGCTGTCGCAACGGGGCGCCCGCAGGGGTTAGACTGGGAAGAGCCAAAACGCGTGGCTGAGGCTGTGCAGAGCATGGGTCTGCGTCACGCTGTGGTGACATCGGTCAACCGCGACGAGCTACCAGACGGCGGCGCGGGCATCTTCGCGTCTACGATCCGCTGGATTCGGCGTATGAACCCAACGTGCAGAGTTGAGGTATTGACGCCCGACTTCAAGGGCGTCTACGATGCGTTGCGTGTGGTGATCGACGCGAAACCCGATGTCTACAACCACAACGTCGAGACTATTCCCAGGCTCTACAAGAAAGTGCGCCCCCAGGCAGTCTACGAACGTTCGCTACAAGTCTTGAAGTGGGCCAAAGAGATGAACCCGGCGGCTCCCACGAAGTCCGGCTTTATGCTGGGTCTTGGCGAAACTTGGGATGAGGTTTTGCAGGTTATGCGCGACTTGCGTGAGCATGATGTGGATATCCTGACCATCGGGCAATATCTGCGCCCATCCTTCCAACACCTACCCATCCAGCGTTACGCACCGTTGGAGGAGTATGCGGCCCTCAAGGTAGAGGGTAAGAAGTTGGGTTTTCGCCACGTCGAGTCGGGTCCATTGGTGCGTAGCTCGTATCATGCGCACGAGCAAGCTGATGGGGCCACACAAGAGGGATAATGTTGTAGGAGTAGTTGCGTATGCTTTAGGTTGCACTTGAAGCATACGCAACTATGTATAATAACAACGCAGAGAGCAGTGCAATGAAGTAGAAGGGAGTGTTCGTCATGAAAACGCGTATCAACAACATTTTTCTAGCTTACGATGACCACGGGGTAGGCTTGCCAGTCATTTTCCTGCACGCCTTCCCGCTCAATCGACAAATGTGGGCAGGCGAGTTGCAAGCACTGCTGGAAGAGCGGCGCTATCGTCTGATCGCGCTCGACTGGCGCGGCTTCGGCGAAAGCGAGATTACCTCGTCAGCGGTGAAACCAGCCATCTCGACCATGGCTCTGTTCGCGGACGATCTCGTTGGGCTGATGGATACGTTGGGCATTCAGCAAGCGGTACTCTGTGGCCTCTCGATGGGCGGTTACGCGGCCTTCGCTTTTGCGCACACATATCCAGAGCGTCTGCGCGGCCTGATCCTAGCCGACACACGTCCGGACGCTGACACGCCAGAGGCCCAGCTTATTCGCGAAAACGTGGCTCGGTTGGTCGAGAGTGAGGGAACTGGCGCGATTGCGGATCTCCAACTGCCACGACTCATTGCGAACTACACGCGTCAGCACCATCCCGAAGTAGAGAGACGTATACGCCAACTGATCGATAGCGCCACACCGCAGGGCATCGCAGCCGCCTCGCGTGGCATGGCGGTCCGCGCCGATTCCAGCGAACTGCTCGCCACTATAGCCTGTCCCACTCTGGTGCTCGTGGGTGAGGAGGATGCGCTGACATCGCCCCAGGTGGCTCGCGACTATGCCGCGCAGATTCCCGGTGCGCAGTTCGTTAGCATCTCGCACGCTGGTCATCTCTCAAACCTGGAACAGCCCCGCGCCTTTATCCAGGCGGTGCGCCAATTTTTAGCAACCCTCTCCTGAGCGATACCCTCTTTTCATACGCAGATAATAGTAGGATATGATGTGACATGTGGAGAAGAATTTTAGAGGCAACTGTATGGACCAGTCGTTGAAGCACAGTGAGAAACGATCACCCATTGTGCTGATTGTCGATGACAACCCTGCCATACGCAACGTCATCTCCTGGTCGCTAAAACTTGGCGGCTACGAACCCATCGAGGCTACGAATGGCTGGGAGGCAGTTGCCTGGATGGAGCAGGCTGCCCGTGTGCAGTGTTATCCGGCAGTAATCCTGCTCGATCTCGCCATGCCCGGCATGAATGGGGAAAGCTTCCTACAATGGCTCCAATCCACCTGGCCCGCACACTATCCTGTGCCCTCGATCATCATCATCACCGCTGGTTACGCCGATGAGCGTATGCTTAACGCGCATGTAAAGCAGATCGTCATCAAACCGTTTCACATGCGCGATTTGTTAGTAACAATCCGTACATGGGTTGTATGCGCCTAAAAGTGCCCAGATATCCCCAGCACAATCAAGCCATTCCCCAAAGTAGTCACAGCGAGCATCTTACCATCGGGCGACCAAGCTAGGTTAATAAAGGGCATGGACGGCGCAAGAGGAAAACCTCACACTATTGGCTTCTTCTCAGTGTGTAGAAGCAGTTCATCAGGCACCAATATCTGACCGAGAACAGGACTGACGAATTCCGTGGCAAGGCAATCCATATAGACAATATCCCAAAGCTTCCCTCCCATGAACTTGGCCTGTCACCACCGCACAAGTTCTCGAAAGCCCGCTTTGGTATAGGCACGCTGTGCAGCGAGGTTGTATTCCCAGATTTCCAGACCAACGCTGTGCAAACCGAGCGCCGTGAAAGCGTAATCAAGCGTTAAGCGCGTTGCTTCTGTGCCATAGCCGCACCCACGATAATCGGCCTCCCCAATCTCAATGCCGAAACCAGCGCTACTGTCTCGATAATTGATATCTCCTAGATCAGTCCTTTCAATCGGACGTAATGTCGCACGGTCATAGATGGTGAAGTAAACGACGCGGCGCTGACGTTCCTCAGCAACCTGTGCCTCGTAGGCAGCCTGGATCTCTTCAAGCGTTGATGGTCGTGGAATATGAAAGGTACGCAGAACGGCAATGTCGTTGTGCCAGCGATGATACAGGGGCACCAAATCGCGACGGATCGGACCCAAAGCAACTTTTTCGCCAACGATGCTGATAATTGTGTGTGCCTGGATAGGTGTCTGATGCTCTTGTGCCTGTTCCATTTTTTGTTGTCCCTTTCACAATACAGGTGAGGGAACATGCCAAACAAGCCAGAAAGACGGAAAACCCGTGGGCAAGCAGTTGGCACACTCGCCTCACGGTTTCATTATCTGGCTAGAGAAGCACAAAGGCCGTAGGCGATGCATATATCACCCAAGGCCTCTTTTTCAGGAGTTTCTGTTGAGAGGTTAGCTCCACCTCCTGGACCTGAAAAAGGGCATAGTATACAGAGGCAACGATGTGCAATGCCCACAACAGCGGGTACGGAAACCATACTTGCGCATGAATTTGACAACGACCAGACTATACATATGCAATCCTTTTCACAGCAAGAGTCTACGAGCGTGCTTCTTTTAGCTCTAACGAAATACTGCCTGAGTTTTCGTGAAACGTCAAGGCTGCGATAATCCCCAAACAGGAAAAACCGCTTGCTTGTTGAACCCACCCGTACAATATATCTTATAGACGCATTTAATTATAAGGAGTCACGAGCTTGAAAGAACGTATCATCTCTCTTCCAGAAGCCCGAAGAATGCTAACAAGAATGCCAGAACAATTTTCCAAGGAATGTACCGCAATTGTCATCACGCGCAATAACCAACCGATAATGAGCATCATGCCCTACGAAACGCATCAAGCACTACTGGAAAATATCGCGTCGCTGCAAACGTTGCTGGAAATTATGGCGGGCAAAGAGACAGGGGAAGCCAGCAAGCCAGAAAAAGCACGCGCCCATCGTGCTTCATGGGAAGAGTTTCAAAAGGAGGTTGGATGGTAATCAATGCTTGGTTTTTGTGTCTGGCTACTTGCATTCTTCTATAA
>JBDTBU010000259.1:0-8630 GCA_039923935.1 Ktedonobacteraceae bacterium
GGTTTGAGCGCACAAGCAAGCCTCTGGACAGACCGGAGGCTTCTTTGTACATCTCACGTTGATTGACCACCTCCATGCGAGCAAGAAAGAATGATATGCATATTTCGAGCGTATTGATTGCAAATCGTGGTGAAATTGCGGTGCGCATTGCACGAGCTACCGCTGAACTGGGCATCCGCACGGTTGCTGTTTTTTCTGAGGATGATGTGCACGCTCTGCATGTGCGCAAAATGGATGAGGCGCATCCCTTGCGTGGGCAAGGTGCCGCCGCCTATCTGGATATCGAGCAACTGCTAGCCATCGCACACGCCACCAACTGTACTGCGGTGCACCCTGGCTACGGCTTTTTGAGCGAGAATGCCCAGTTTGCGCGACGCTGCGCTCAGGTAGGGCTAACGTTCATTGGACCACAGCCAGAGACGCTCGAAATCTTCGGTGATAAGGCGCGGGCCAGAATATTGGCCGAGCAGCACGCGATTCCGGTTATTCCGGGCACATCACGAGCTACCAGTCTGGAAGAGGCACGGGCCTTTCTGGATGCATTATGCCCTGGAAGTGCTATGCTCATCAAGGCGCTAGCTGGCGGGGGTGGTCGTGGTATGCGCGTGGTATCCCGCTCGGAGGATGTGGCTGAGGCGTATGCACGGTGCCAGTCGGAGGCGCAAGCGGTTTTTGGGCAAGCTGGCGTCTATGTGGAGCAATTGCTGCCCCAGGCTCGCCATATCGAAGTACAGGTTGTAGGGGATACCCACGGTGGCGTAACGCATCTGTGGGAACGCGAGTGTACCCTGCAACGGCGGCATCAGAAGCTCGTCGAAGTGGCTCCCAGTCCCGGCCTGCCCAAACATCTGCGCGAGCGTTTAACCACGGCGGCAGTACGCTTAGCACGCGCAGTACAGTACACCAACCTGGGCACGTTTGAGTTTCTCGTCGATGCTGAGCGCCTGGACGAAGATGCGCCGTTCTTCTTCATGGAGGCGAATCCACGTGTACAAGTGGAACATACCGTCACCGAGGAATTGACTGGTGTCGATCTTGTCAAAACGCAATTTCGCTTGGCTGAGGGTTGTTCTCTGGCCGAATTGGGCCTAGCACCGGGCACACTAGCGGAACCGATGGGCTATGCGCTCCAGGTGCGCATCAATATGGAGACGCTGGATAGGGAGGGCGGTGCGCACCCTTCAAGCGGCACGTTCACTGCGTTTGAGCTGCCTTCTGGCCCAGGTATACGCGTGGACACGTTCGCGTACACTGGCTACACGCCAAGTCCACGCTTCGATTCGTTGCTTGCCAAAGTCATCGCGCATGTACCCTCTGGCGACTACACAGAGGTACTGGCGCGGGCCTATCGGGCGTTGTGTGAGTGTCGCATCGAGGGCGTGCAGACGAATATTCCTTTCTTGCAGAATCTCTTACGCCACGAAGATGTCCTTGCCCACCGCATTCATACCCGCTTCGTCGATGAACATCTACCCGAACTGCTGGCCGTAGACCCAACTGCGCATCAACGCCTCTATTTTAGCCAGAGAGAGACGGATGCGCGTACACTGAACATGCCCAAAGCCGCAGAGGGAGCGGACAGAGCAGAGCCTCTGCCGGATGGTCTGGCCTTGATCGCAGCGCCTCACCGGGGCACGATTGTCGCCATCGATGTGCGTGTAGGCGACCTTCTGCACCCAGGTCAGCAAGTGGCCGTATTGGAAGCCATGAAAATGGAGTTCATTGTCGAAGCAGCATCCAACGGCGTGGTTCACACAGTACTCGGCTCTCTTGGCGAGACTGTTGCACCAGGGCAAGCACTGCTCTTTATCGAGCCAACTGAGGCCGCTGGAAGCAACATCGAGCAGACGCGCACAGTGGATCTGGACGCGCTACGTCCTGACCTGCAAGAAGTGCTGACGCGCCATGCCGCCGGGTTGGACGAACTGCGACCACAGGCTGTCGAACGGCGGCGCAAAAGTAGACAACGCACCATTCGCGAGAACATTGCCGACCTCTGTGACCCTGGCAGCTTTATCGAGTATGGCGCGTTAGCCCTAGCCGCCCAACGTCAGCGCCGCTCGCTCGAAGACCTGATCCAGCGCAGTCCGGCTGATGGACTGGTGGCAGGAATAGGTAGCGTCAACGGCGATCTCTTTGCTGATGAACAGTCGCGTTGTATGGTGCTCGGCTACGATTACACAGTGTTTGCCGGGACACAAGGCAAGATGAACCACAAAAAAACTGATCGCGTCCTGCATCTTGCTCAGCAATGGCAGATACCACTGGTGCTCTTCGCCGAAGGTGGCGGCGGGCGTCCAGGCGATACGGACGGCATAGGCGTAGCTGGTCTGGACACCATGACGTTCATCGATTTTGCGAAATTGAGCGGCTCTGTTCCGTTAGTTGGTATTGTCTCCGGGCGCTGTTTCGCCGGAAATGCCGCTCTGCTTGGTTGTTGCGACGTGATTATTGCCACTGAAAACACGACCCTTGGTATGGGTGGGCCAGCGATGATCGAAGGCGGTGGCCTGGGTGTTTTCTCGCCAGAGGACGTTGGCCCGGTCAGCATGCAGGCTCCCAATGGCGTCATCGACATCGTTGTAGCGGATGAGGCAGAAGCGGTACAGGTTGCTAAACGCTACTTGTCATACATGCAGGGAATCACCACACCCTGGACTTGCGCCGATCAACGCCTGTTGCGCCAACTGATCCCAGAGAACCGTTTGCGTGTGTACGACATTCGCAAGGTGATCGAGGCTCTAGCGGACCAGGGTTCAGTACTGGAATTGCGCCGTCAGTTCGGTCTGGGCATGATTACCGCGTTCATACGAATCGAGGGACGACCATTTGGGGTCATCGCCAATAATCCCATGCATCTGGGCGGTGCGATAGATGCGCCAGCCGCTGACAAAGCTGCACGCTTTATGCAGTTGTGTGATGCCTTCAACCTGCCCATCCTCTCACTATGCGACACGCCCGGTTTCATGGTCGGACCGGAAGCGGAGAAAACGGCCACGGTGCGCCATGTTTCGCGCATGTTCGTGACGGCGGGCAGTCTCAGTGTGCCCTTCTTCACCGTTGTCTTACGCAAGGGTTACGGTCTGGGAGCACAGGCTATGGCTGGCGGCAGCTTTCACGCACCATTTTTCATCATCTCCTGGCCCAGTGGAGAATTTGGCGGCATGGGTCTCGAAGGCGCTGTACGCCTAGGGTACCGTAACGAACTGGCGGCGATCAGCGATCCACACGAACGCGAGGCCACATTTGCAACGATGGTCGCGGCCTTGTATGAGCGTGGGAAAGCCATCAATATGGCCGCGTATCTAGAAATCGACGAGGTAATCGATCCACAAGAGACGCGACGTTGGCTCAGTCAGGGTCTACGGGCAATTCCCGCTTCCAGTAAGGAAAGAAGACGACGCTCTTTTATCGATACGTGGTAAGTTGCAGCGATTCATGCTTCAAGACTCTTGGCGTACGATATCCATCCCTATGGGGAAATACGCCGTTAGCCATGCGACAAGCTCCGGCGGCAGTGGCGCGACAAACGTGCGTAGAGCGTTGGCGGGATAGTCTCGCAGCGTCAGGCTAAAGGCGTGCAGAAAGTGCCGTGTGAGTGCTGCTGCGGGCGTACCAAGCTCGGCGGTGGACGCGTACGTAGCGTCTCCCACTAGCGGGTAGCCAGCCGCAGCCAGATGAGCACGTATCTGGTGGGTGCGTCCGGTAATTGGTTGCGCTTCCAGCAGCACAAACTCGCCCTGAGTCGCCAGCACCGTCACCTGTGTACTCGACGCCTGCCCATCCGGTCCAACGATACAGCGCCGTCGCTCGTCGGGATCGCGCTGCAAGGGACCATCCAGCAACAACGGTACGCCTTGATAGCGGGCGAGGTCCAGCGGCCAGGTCAGTTGCTCGCTGCCACCATGTGCCAGGGTCGCAGTAAACGGTGCACGCGGCTTGGTCCAGGCTGGTGAGCCGCGTCGGGCTACAGCCAGATACGTCTTCACGAGCGTGTGCGCGTAGAACTGGCGCACAACATGTTGGCAGGCTCGTTCAGTTCGTGCCAGAGCTACCACGCCCGATGTATCTTTATCCAGGCGATGCAGCAACACTGGACGCGCCAACAGACCCTCTACTTGCCAGAACTTTGCCAGACGTTTCTCGCGTAGCATGAGGCGAATAGGCTCAGGGGCACGTTCCCAACCAGGCACGTCAGGCAACTCAGGCGGACGCCAATCATCGCCCCCTTGCTGTGCTAGCAGGACCAACAGGGCATCCCACATCGTGCCATTGGCGTGCTTATAGGTGGGATGAATGACCAGCCCGGCTGGCTTGTTCACGATCAACAGGTGGTGATCCTGATAAATAATGGGTATCGGATGCGGCTCTTGTTCCATGCAAGCAAGTATAGAGCGCCTAGAAGCCAGCGTCAAGACAAACAAGCACACACTCCCACCTCTTTTCAAGCATGTTAAAATAAGAGCAACTTGTTCGAGATGGTCAGTTGGTCTTGATCTTGCTTATGGAAAGGGTTTTTATGGCATTTATTGAGTATGTGCTAGAACCGGAGTTGCGCAAACCTGTGCTGGTGGCAGCGTTTGGGGGATGGAATGACGCCGCAGATGCAGCTACAACCACGCTGAAATTTTTGATTGAGCGCTGGAAACCGCTCCGTTTTGCGCAAATCGATGGTGAGGAGTTTCTGCTCTTCACCGAGACACGGCCAACGATTCAGTTTAACAAAGGCGTACTCCGCAAGCTCACTTGGCCTTGCGGGCGCTTCTTCGCGTATACCGATCTCAACAGAGATCATGATATCGTACTCTATTTGGGGCCAGAGCCTGCGCTCAAATGGAAAACGTTCACACATGAATTTTTGGAGGTCTGCAAGCACTTGCAGATCGCCGAGGTGCTGTTAGTTGGCGCGTTCCTGGCTAATATCCCCCATTCGGTCACGGTGCCCATCTCTGGCTTTGCCTCGCATCCGGCTCTCGTCGAACGGCTCGGTGAGCTAGATGTGCACGAATCGCGCTACGAAGGCCCAACAGGCATTGTAGGTGTCCTACAGGATGCGTTTAACAAAGCCAATATTCCGTGTGCCAGCCTCTGGGCTGCCGCGCCGCATTATCTGGCCGCGACCCCCAATATCAAGGTGACTGCGGCCCTCCTAACCTATCTGAACACCTTCCTGAGCACCAATCTGGACCTTCAGGACATCCAGTCAGATGCGGTCCGCTTCGATGAGCAGATCACCCTGCTCGTGGAACGCGACCCGGAGGCCAGTGCCTATGTGCGCAAACTGGAAGAGCAGGCGAATGAAGAAGACGATGACGACGATGAAGATGAGGACGAACTTGATGAGAATGATATGGTCATCCACCCTGACCGCGTGCGTGGTACAGGCCCGCTGCCGCCCGCCGATCTGTTGATTCGGAGCGTTGAAGAACTGTTGCGCAACGAACGTACCAACCAGCCAGACGAGCCTGATCAGGATAACGAGCATTAATAACCATAACCATAATGAAGATAGAGGATGAGAGGACAACACGTATGACCAACATTCCAATCTATTCCCTTGAGGATGTGCTGCATCCTCGTTCGGTGGCAATCTTAGGAGCTTCGCGCTCTTCACATAAATGGGGCAATGTAGCCGCTAAACAACTGATTACTGGCGGCTTTCCTGGTGCTATTTACCTGATTAATCCATCAGTACCCGAAGTTCTTGGGTTACAAACCTATCCCAGTTTGCGCGATGTACCCGCATCTGTAGATCTCGCTATTATCGCCACCGCCTTCGATTATGTGGAAAGCTCAGTCGAGGATTGTATCGCAAAAGGGGTGAAGGGTATTGTGATTATTACTGCTGGTTTCAGTGAAATGGGACCAGAGGGTCGCAAGCGTGAAGAGGTGCTTGTGGCGCGTTGCCGTGAATATGGCATTCGCGTGATCGGGAGCAATTGCATGGGCCTTTACGTGCATGGCTCCAAGCTCAACGCCCTAGGCATGGTTTTCCCACTCCCGGTTGGTCCCATCGGCATGATCTCACAAAGCGGCAACCTGGGGATGTATTTCTACGCACAAGCCCAGCTCGACGGTCTCGGCTTCAACACCTTTCTCAGCGTGGGCAATGCCGCAGATGTTCGCTTGCCCGAATATATCCAGTATTTGGCCGATGATCCTACCACAAAGGTTATTGTCTCCTATACTGAGTCTATCGACGTAAGCATGTTGAAAGAGGTCACGCGTGAGATGCGAGCACGCGCTCATTATAAGCCTGTGGTGATCTTTCTGAGCGGCGCAACCGAGGTAGGCGTACGTGCCGCGCTAGCCCACACCGGCACGATCTCGCGGGTGTGGCCTGATGATGACACGAGCTTGCTGGGCAGTGGGATTGTGCGCGTGATCCGCTCGGACGAACTCTTCCCAGTGGCGCAAGCTCTTGCCATGCAGCCACCAACGCCCCAGGGCGGCAAGCGCATCGCCATCGTCAGTGACGGCGGCGGAAGTGGCGTGGCAAGCGGAGATGCAGCTATACGCGTCGGGCTGGAAGTGCCTATTCTGAGCGACGAGACACAGCAAGCGTTGCGCAAACTCATGCCCGCTCGTGCTACCGCCATCAATCCTATTGACGTAGCCGGGGCCACCGACGAAGACCCGCTCTCCTTCGCCTGGCTAACCGAAGTGTGCCTGAAAGACCCCACTATTGATGGTGTCATCGTCACTGGCTTGTTCGGCGGCTACCGCGATCTGCTCTCTGCTGACTTTGGTCCCCGCGAAGAAGAAGCTGCTCGCGAACTGGGCCGCTTGGTGCGCGAATACAACAAGCCTGTGCTCGTGCAAACCATCTACGCCCGTTCCGACATTCCCGCGCTCAAACTCTTGCGTGCCGAGAGTGTGCCCTACTACGAATCCATCGAGATCACCTGTCGAGCAATGGCCGCGTTGGCAGAGGTCGGAGCGTTTTTAGCGTAATAGAGGATTAGGATGTTTTGTGTAGAGAGTTGAAACGTGTTATACATGCACTAACTCTCTACACAAAACATGGTTTATTTATTAGATATCAAGTCCCTCCAAATTATGCATCCCAAGCGCAAAGGAGATTTCTCCACCGTGGTGCAGGTCATGCTCGATTACATGCCAGATGACCCATTGGCGCGTAAGGCGGTATGCCTTACCATTGCGTGTGCCCTCGAAGACATACTCCAAATCGGCAGGCGTCCAACGCGTGAGGGCGTCCTGGATCATCTGCCAGCTCGCCTCAAGCCCGACGATCAGTTCGGTGGTGCTTCTCGCGGGTGCGTTCTCCTCATCCCATGCATCCATAGGTTCAATTGCTTCGCCGCCCTCGCCCATTAGTCCATGAAACCAGCCCACACGCGTACCCACAATATGCGCGGCATTCTCGCCAATCGAGCGCAAATGTGGTGCAGCATGTAGGGCCAATTGCTCGTTTGGAAGAGGCATGAGCGATTTAATAAGCAAATCCTGATAAGCATCCCAACCTTTGTAGAAAGGCAAGAGATGTGTGTATTGTTCAGTCATGTGGAACGATCCTTCTTTCTTGTTTCACCATTTCTAAGAAGACTATACCATGAAAAGCGGTGAGAATCGGTCCTGATTAGTGTTCTCCATCGATCTATGCGCTTGAGATATTTCCAGAGAGCAGCGGTTCAAACAAACGATATGCCTGATAGTCCCGGAAATGTCGCGCATAGAGTTCTGATCCATCATTGAATGTTTCTGACAAAACAGGACTCACATCTATAATCTGCTTGAATGACCAGCTAATCTGCTCGTTATATTCATTTGGATAGCTGATTTGCTCATGCTGTGCGTGAAGAAAAGCTTTTTGCCTAGCTTCTTCTGCTGAATGTGCTTGCAGAAGGACAAAACTTTCCTGGTACAGTGGTGTATAATCTGGTGCGTCGGATGATGCCTCATACAGGATAATAGCTATATAAAAGGTTGCAAGATTTTTCTGCTCACCGATTTCCATTTTGGTTCCTTTCTGGACATGAAAAATTGCGCTATCCAACGGCTTGGAGACAAGAATTGATTCTTAAACACACGCTCATTATATTGTACCTTGGGCACGAGATAATGTGCTATACTTGCGCTAGTACTAAGCAAAATGTATTGGAGGTATATGTACATTATGAGCCGCCGTCAACTTATTACCATGACCGATGAAGAGATGCACACGTTCCTTTTGCAGGAGCGGACGTTGCAAGTTGCGACAATTGACCACGATGGTTATCCTCATCTGATCGCCATGTGGTACACCTTCTTTGAGCAGGAGATCGCCTTTTGGACGTATGCCAAGTCGCAAAAAGCGGTCAACCTCCGCCGCGATCCACGGCTTACTTGCTTGGCTGAGGCTGGTGAGCGCTATGAAGAGTTACGCGGTGTGCAGATCAAAGGGCAGGCGTTGATATATGAGGATCTTGCAACGGTCCAGCGTTTTGGCGAATTACTTGCTGAGCGCTATACAGGGCCGCTGAATGAAAACACACGTCCAATGATGCTAGCTCAGGCAGCTAAACGGATTGTCGTAGTGGTCAAACCGGTCGAGATTGTTTCCTGGGATCATCGCAAATTGGGCGGAGTGTATTAGGACACGCATAACCCGCCCGCATCCATCCTTTCCA
>JBDTBU010000260.1:0-5775 GCA_039923935.1 Ktedonobacteraceae bacterium
CATGACCGTCCCGGCAAGCATGACGCGGTTGAGGGACTGGAGAATCTAGATAAGGTGATCGACATCGACCAGTCGCCGATTGGACGCACGCCGCGTTCTAATCCCGCGACGTACACAAACGCCTTTACGATCATTCGCGATCTGTTCGCGCAGGTGCCAGAATCGCGTGTGCGTGGCTATCAGGCGGGGCGTTTCTCGTTTAACGTCAAGGGTGGACGCTGCGAAGCGTGTAAGGGCGAGGGCATTGTCAGGATTGAGATGAACTTTTTGCCCGATGTCTATGTGCCGTGCGAGATTTGTGGCGGCAAACGCTATAATCGCGAGGCGCTGGAAATTCACTACAAAGGCAAAAATATCGCTGATGTACTGAACATGACGATTGAGGAGGCTACCGAGTTTTTCGCGAATGTGCCCTCGATCTATAGCAAGATGAAGACGCTCAACGACGTGGGCCTGGGCTATATGCGCCTGGGCCAGCCAGCTACCACGCTCTCAGGCGGCGAGGCACAGCGTGTCAAGCTAGCGACTGAACTGTCGCGACGCGCCACTGGCCGGACCATGTACATTCTGGATGAGCCGACGACAGGTCTGCACTTTGCCGATGTGGACCGTTTACTCGAAGTTTTGCAACGTCTGGTCGATGCTGGCAATACCATCGTGGTGATCGAGCACAATCTAGAAGTGATTAAGAGCGCTGACTGGATCATCGATCTTGGCCCCGAAGGAGGCGACGCTGGGGGTGAAGTGCTCATCCAGGGCACGCCCGAAGCGGTGGCCGAGGAGCCGCGTTCCTATACGGGCCATTTCTTGAAACGCATGTTTACTGAGGAAGCTGCATTTTTTGCTGCCCAGACTGCTCAGGTAGGCCAGGTATAATCGATGGCGGAGTCGAGGGCAACGTGTCACCGGGTGCGGTTGGCGCGTTGCTCTCGTGCTCCTGATCGTGATCCGCTAGCAGAGTGGTGCCTGGCGTGTTTTCGGGACCGTCCAGCTTGATACGCACGCCGCGTTGGCGTTGGCGGCGATCTGCCCAGATGATGATCGCCGCCATGACCACGCCCACTAGCCCAACACTGATGAGCTTGGAGACGTGGGCGGACACACCAATCTGTAAGACTGAGATGCTGACCGCCAGCAGGCCAAAGATCAGTGCCAGACCGTAGAGCAGATAGCAGATTTGGCGGACGCTAAAACCTGTAGCCATTAGGCGATGATGCAGGTGGGTTTTGTCGTAGTGCAGCGGCGATTGACCGCGCCGCAACCGGTTAATAATTACCAGTGCCACATCCAGAATAGGGACGCCCAGCACCATCAGCGCCAGTGCTAACTTCGCGCCGCCCATAATCGAGAGCACAGCCAGGGCTAGTCCCACGAACATCGAACCGCTATCCCCCATAAAAACCTTCGCCGGGTGCCAGTTGTGCGGCAGAAAGCCAAAGATCGCGCCTGTGAAGATCGCCGAGAGGACCGCAATGCTCTGCTGTCCCAACATAAAGCTGATGATCGTGATACACAGCGCCGTAATGCCGGTCACGCCTGTAGCAAGACCATCCATGCCATCGATCCAGTTAACGGTATTCATCATGCCCACGGTCCAGAACCATGTGAACAGTATTGCCGGAATTGCTGCCCAACGTATCACCTGATTGTCGATCAAGAGATTGATGGTTGGCTGCTGATACCAGGGTAGAGCTGGGTCTGCGAGATTGCTGCTTAAGGGGTTATTGACTGTGAAGAGTAACACACCATGAAATACGCCGTTCCATGGACCCAGGATCAGCAATACTGCCAGCGTTTGAGCCAGCAGTTTGGACCAGGGGTGCAGCCCTTGTACATCGTCGTAGGCGTGTACTACGACGATTAAGAGGCCAGCGGCGAGTAGTAGCCAGTAGATGTTTGTCTCGTTCTGCTGACCAGGCGTGTAGATCAGTAACGAGGCGATCACAAAGGCGAGATAGATGGCGATGCCGCCCAGGCGTGGCAGCGGGATTTTGTGCACGCGGCGCTCGGCTGGCCGATCCAGCCAGTCCATTTTGTAGCAGAATATCTTGACGCCAAAGGTCAGGCCATAGGCGAGCAGAAACGCGCAGATGCCTCCCAGGACCAGTGCCGCCCAGTCGGGGAGCATGGCGGGAATTACCAATGCAACGGGGAAATGGAGCGTATCACCCGGTGTCATGCCCAACTCTCCTGTTCGTGAAAACCCAACGTCTACCTACAAAGTATCGCCCAAAATAAGCATTTGCTCTTCCTGTATAGTATACGAATGCGTGTCAGAAAACAAGAAGCGGACGATCCTCACAGGCTCAGCTATGCGTTTCAATCTGCAATATCCGATCCCAACCAGCGTAATCGCGGATGCAGGTGATGTGAGCCTGGGGCCAGAGTGCTGCAACTAACTGGGTCAGGGCATCTCGTTGCTGATAGCCCATTTCTAGTAGGAGAATGGCTCCCGTATGGAGCTTGTTGGGTTGGCGAGCTTCCTGTAACAAACGATGCAGCAGGTCCAGCCCGGTAGGTCCGCTGAACAGGGCTAGATGCGGCTCATAATCCAGCACATCGGGTAGCATGATCGCTTGCTCAGTGGTGCCAACGTAGGGCAGGTTTGCTAGCAGCAGATCGACAGGCTCCGGTAGTGCATCCAGCAAGTCGCTTTGCAGGAGATGCACGCGGCCAGTTACGTTGTGTTGCTCGCAGTTCAGGCGGGCCACAGTCAGGGCGTCCGGGGAGATATCGCTGGCGTAAACGTAGGGTAGACGCGGCTCCTGTACCGCCAAGCTGATCGGGATAGCGCCGCTTCCTGTGCCAATATCAGCGACAACAGGTATTTGTCCATTGTCCAGGCGTTGGCGACAGATGGTCAGCGCGGCCTCGACCAGTAGCTCTGTTTCGGGACGTGGGATTAGCACGCGCCTGTCCACAGTGAATTCCAACCCATAAAATTCTGTGCTGCCGACAAGATACGCTACCGGTTCATCCTGGACGCGGCGGGCTAGCAGCGTGTGCCAGAGGCTTTCCTGCTGCGCGTCCAACAGCTGATCGGGATAGGTGTAGAGATAGCTACGTTCTTTGCCCAACACATAGCCCAGCAGGATTTGCGCATCCAGGCGGGGATTTTCAATGGGGAGCTTGTGTGCTAATCTGGCCTGAGTGAGTTGTTGTGTGGCTAGTTGGAGTGCGGTGCGGATGGTTGTCATCAGTTAGAGTGGCTGCCGTCCGGCGATGCCCGCCTGGAGTTCGTGCCAGTAGTTGATGCGTGCTTCACCCAGCCGCCAGCAGAGATAGACCACACGCCCATCACGCAGACTGAGAAAATCAATTAGGCCAGTATCGGGGTCTTTCAGTTCGCAGTCAAACTGCTCCAGTTCGGTGGCTAGGGCACGCACTCTTTGAATGCTCTGAGCCAGCTCAAGCTGTAATTTCGCAATAGATTCGTGCAGGTGATGCCCGTTGCCCCTGGCTCGCGTTTCCAACATACCCAACTCTTCCTCGTGCTCGCGTATAGTCGCACGCACCTGTTGAATGGTGTGCAATACAAGGCTGATGTGCGGCAAAAGTTTTTCAGCCTCCTCACGAGTAAAATAGCGTGCCATAAGTTCTCCTCTACATTATGCGTTTCTCAGGATGATCGACTTTGCCTTTTATTTTACCACGGGAAGCTCGATTTCCCAAATTTTTGCTGCTGATTGTAGACAGTGAGCGAGGTCGAGAACAGCATCGTTCCCGACCTCGCTCGTGTTGCAATACGTACGTTAGGGAGTCGTTGTTGGCGTGGGTGTAATCGCCACCGTTGGGCCTGGGGTGACGCTCGACGTTGGTGATGGTGTCGTGCTAGGGTTGACGGCAGGATCATCAAAGGTCTGGAAGTTCACTGTTGTGCTACCGGTGTTCAGGTAGGTGCCAGTCACGATATCGCCAGGTTGCACCAGAGGCAGTGTTGGCGAAAGCGACAGGTTGGCCTGGAAGATCAGTTTTTGACCCTCAATTTGCATATAGTAGACCGTATTTGTGCCTTGTTGGACTGCGGAGATACGCAGCACTTTGCCCATCACAGTTTTGGTGTTTCCACTTGTTGGTGTGCCGTTAGAGTTATTTGGCTGCTGTAAGAGCCAGTCTTGATAATCCTGCAAGGCTGCTGGGAGCGTAGTTTCAAACTGCACATTGCTGCCGTTGAGGTTCCTAGCGTCCACAATGCCCACAGCCTGGAAAATGGAACCGCTGTCAGTGGTCTGCACAAAGGTGGCAACCCATGTTGGCGTGTTGTAGATTTGGTAGAGTTGGATGCTATCCACCGTGTAGTTACGGATATTCGAGTGCGTTGATTGGATAGTATTGCTGACGTTGCTGCCGATACCCAGCCCGGAGAGTGGGTAGAAGGTAGCTTGGTTATCGTGGGTATCGAATAGGAAAACGCCCGTACTGGAGTTATCGTTAGAAGATGCCGAAGTCATCGGGATCAGCCAAACGGGGTGATCGATATTGTTGTACAGCAATTGTGGCGTGCTAGCTGTGGTTTGTTGGCCTGCGCCCGACGGGTTGAACCAGGGAGCAGCGTGATATAAGCCCCACCATTGTAAGTACTGTGTCACTGTATCAGATGGCATGACACGATCTACCCATGTTGGGACGGCTTTCTGGGCGTATTGCACAATATCGCCAGTATTCGCGTCAACAAGCAGCACTTCGGCAAGTTGATCTCCGATATAACCGCGTGAGGGCTGCATCAGCGAGATGGTCCAATAAGGGTGAAAACTATCATTCAACTCTAGTGTGGGATCGACTAGTTTGCCATTGGTGTACCCGCTCAGGTAGACGTGGCGCAACAGGTCTTGGTTGAGCAGTGCGCCGGGCAGATAGGCAATCGAAGCCCCTTTGCCGGGACAAAGATTTGAGGTCGATGTGTCGGTGCAGAGTTGCGGGGTAGCTTGCGGGTTTTCGGCATCAACGATTACAAAGCCAGGTGTGTGGTTATTGGACAGGTTGATGAAGATGTTGTTGTATTGCAGCGGCGCGACATAGTAGAGGTGCTGCTTTATCGATTGCAGGGTGTAGCTGGCTGGGTCGATGTTATAGCTGGACCCCAGATTTTGCCCGTTGGAGCCAAGCACCTGCTGTCCTTTATATACCGCTACGTTCTGGCTGACCAGCACGATATGGCTAGGGTCCGTGGGTGGGAGTATGTCTGATGCTTGCATAGTGACGTGGGGGATCGCTGATAGGGCTTTAGCGTTGCTATCGAACCATGTTGTAAAGACGACGATCAGACCCGATATCACCAAACCAACCGCAGCAGCCACGATCAATCCGAAGATACCGGCTGCGATGGCTCCACGTGAGGCGTTGGCAGGCATCTGAGTAGGATTGCCGCGTATCGAGGAACGCCGTCCCTGGTTGATGGCCGAAACGTCTTCTAATGCACCTAACATGGGCCGCAAATAGGCGAACAGGTTGAGAATGCTGCTTAGGATTAGCGGCCAGATCAACCATTGCCAACCCCCAAAGGGGCCAGTCAGGGCTGGTTCTGAAACGTAGAGGATGAACAGACACAGTATATAGTTAAAGATGGCATAGCGGATGAACCAACGGAAGATTTTTTTTGCATCAAATGCTTCGCTACGTCCAAAACCGAGCCGTCCGATGGTCAGAATAGCCATCACGATGATCGTGCCGATCAGGGCCAGTAAGAAGATAATCATGACTACCTCTCCTTGAGTGTGTTCTTCGATGAAGGATTCTCTGTGTGTATTGTAGTACATTTGGCTCTACAAAAGAAAG